>DASUZH010000257.1:0-7342 GCA_036376975.1 Burkholderiales bacterium
TCCGGGTCGCGGATCTCGCCCACCATGATGCGGTCGGGGTCGTGGCGCAGGATCGAGCGCAGGCCGCGCGCGAAGGTGAGGCCCTTCTGCTCGTTGACCGGGATCTGCAGCACGCCGGGCAGCTGGTACTCGACCGGGTCCTCGATGGTGACGAACTTGTCGTCGCCCTGGTTGGTCTCGCTGATCAGCGCGTACAAGGTGGTCGTCTTTCCGCTGCCGGTCGGGCCGGTGGCGAGCACCATGCCGTAGGGTTGTGCAGCCAGGTTTCTCAAGCCTTCCTTCATTTCTTTCGAGAAACCGAGCGAGTCGAGAGTTAATCCCGACAACTGATCGGACAGCGTGCGGCGATCGAGGATCCTCAGCACCGCGTCCTCGCCCAGCGCGCTCGGCATCACCGAGACGCGGAAATCGATGTCGCGGCCGTCGCGGCGTGCCTTGAAGCGGCCGTCCTGCGGCACGCGCCGCTCGGCGATGTCGAGCTCCGACACCACCTTGATGCGCGAGATGACCTGCTCGGCGATCTCCACCCCGGCGACCTTGTGCGCCGTGGTCAGCACGCCGTCGATGCGGTACTTGATGGCGAGGCCGCTCGAGGTCGACTCGAGGTGCACGTCGCTCGCGCCGGCCTTCAGCGCGTCGTACAGCGTCGAGGTGACCAGCTTGACCACCGGGCTGTCGGCCTCGGCGGCGCTCTCGAACGAGATCTCCTGGGTGTTCCGGTCGACCGCCTGCTCGTTCTCCCCGGCGGAAAAGCCGTCCATCGCCTTGAACTGCTCCTCCTGCTGGGCGAGGTAGGCCGCCACTTCGCCCTTCCCGGCGATGCGGTAGCGGAACGGCGCCTCGAGGCGGTGCTCGAGCCAGTCCTGCGTGTCGAGGTCGAGCGGGTCGCCCAGCACCACCGACAGGCCGGCCTCATTTTCCGAGCTGCCGCGCAGCGCGACGCAGCACCGGCGCAGGGCCTCGGCGTAGGGCACGGCGTCGAACGCCGGCGCCTGCGCGCGCATTTCCGCCAGGGAGATCGGAGGCATGTGCAGCTCGAGGCTCATCTGACGCTCCCGGCCAGCTCGAAGATCGGCATGTACATCAGCACCACCACCAGGCCGACCGCCGCGCCGAGCACGGTCATCAGCACCGGCTCGAAGGCGCGCGTGAACACGTCGATGAAGCGCGCCACCTCGTCGTCGTGGAAGCGCGCGATCTCGGCGAACATGCGGCCCATCTCGCCGCCGCGCTCGCCCACCGCCATCATGCGCGCCGCCACCGGCGTGGCGAGCCCCGCGGCGGCGAGTGCCGCCGACAGCCGCACGCCTTTTTCGATCTGCTGTTGTGCATGAAGCAGCTGCGGGCGGAGGTGCGCCGCAAGCAGCCCGCGCGTCATTTCGAGCGCGCGCACGACGGGGATGCCGGCGTCCAGCAGCATGCCGGTGGTGCGGTAAAGGCGAGCCAGCTGGTAGGTCTTCATCCTCTCTCCTACGGCCGGTACCCTCCAGATGCGGAGGTTGATATACGCGCGCGCCTTCTGCTGCCTGAACGCCCAGAAGGCAAGCGCAACGACGCAGGGAATAACGATCGCTATCAGCCACTGATACGCGCCGACCACGTTGCCGAAGCCGAGCAGCAGGCGGGAGAAAAAGGGCAGGGTGGCCGACATGTCGGCATACACCTGCGCGAAACGGGGCACTACGTAGAGCACCAGGAAGCCGATCACCAGCGCGCCGACCGCCAGCAGGATCGCCGGGTAGATCGTGGCCGATATGACCTTCTTCTTCACGCGCTCGAGCTCCTCCTGGTAGGCGATGTAGCGGTCGAGCGCCTCGCGCAGGCTGCCGGTGCGCTCCGCCGACTTCACGGTGGCGACGTAGAGCGGCGGGAACTGGCGCGGATAGCCCGCCACCGCCTGGGAAAAAGGCTCGCCGCGGTGAATTGCGGCGAGCAGCCCAGAAAGCACTTCGCGGCGCTCGCCCTGCGCGTCCTTGTCGGCCAGCGTTTGCAGCGCTTCGACCAGGTTGAGGCCCGCGCGCAGCAGCGAGGAAAGCTCGACCGAGAACAGGGCGGTATTGAATTTGGCCTTCCTCTTGAAGGAAAGAACCAATCCATTCGCCTTCAGCGACAGCGGCGTCAGGCCGCGCTGCCTGAGCTCGTCGGCGGCGAGCGATTCGCTCGCCGCCTCGAGGTTCAGCGCAACCACCTGCTGCCGCGCGTCGACGGCCAGAACGTTGAAACGCATCGGCTCCTTAGCGGTTGGTGATGTCGGCGTCTTCGCCGCTGCCGCCGCTCTTGCCGTCGCGGCCGAGCGAGAGCAGCTGGAAGTCGCCGCTCGGGCCGCCGGCCTTGTACACGTAGGGGCGTCCCCACGGGTCGGCCGGCAGCGCCTTCTTCAGGTAAGGCTGGACCGCCACCAGGCCTTCCTCGGCGGTGGGGTACCGCCTCTTGTCGAGGCGGTACTGGTCCAGGGCTTTTTCCAGCGCGTCGATCTGCGCCCGGGCTACCTGCACCTCGGACTTCCCCACCTGGGAGAAGTACCGGGGCGCGACGTAGCCGGCGAGCAGGCCGATGATCACCACGACCACCAGCAGCTCGAGGAGCGTGAAACCGGTTTGCCGTCTCACGCTACCGCCCGAACTTCATCGCCGGCGTGCCTGCTTCGTGGGCGCCCATGTCGGGACCCGCGCCGGTGAAGTTGTCGTTGAAGTTCGGCAGCCGCTGCCCGCGGTCGTAGCCCGGGCTGCTGGTCGCGAGCGAGTAGTTGCCTCCCGCTTCGCTCGACCAGCCGTGGCCCGGCGCGTACACCGGCGTGCCGACGATGCCGTTCGCTTCCGCGCCCGAGATCCCCATCACGGCCCCGTTGCGCAGGTCGTAGTTGAGGTCGTTGCCCGGCCCGCCCTTGGTGTCGATGGAGGCCCAGTGCGGCTTCCAGATGTGATAGATGTTGTTGCGCGACACCGTGTTCTCGAGGATCTGGGTCGAGTTCGGACCCGACAGGCCTTCGCCGCCGCCCGAGGTGAGCGTCGAGCCGGCCGCCGGCGGGGCCTGCAGCATCGTGTTGTGGAACACGTAGCGGCGCCCGCCGCCGAAGCCCGACTGCGAGCCCGACTTGAACATATAGGCGCGCTGGTCCTGGTCGGGCGTCTTCATCGACAGCATGCGGCTGCGGTTCCAGACGTTGCGGAACACGTACACCGGGCCGGCGCTGGTCGAGGTGGTCGCCACGCCGGTGGCGGTCTGGTCGAAGTAGTTGCCCCAGATCCTCACGTTGCGGTTGGCGCCCTCGGCCTCGATCGCGTCGTCCCAGACGTGGCTGATCTTGTTGCCGTAGATGTCGCTGTCCTGGTTCGGGAAGCCCTTGGTGGAGAAGTTCTCCGAGCCGCCGAAGCCATCCATGAAGTAGTTGCCGGTCTGGCTGTAGACCTCGTTGTAGCGCCAGACGTGGTTGCCGCCGCATTCGAACATGTGGATGGCGTTGGGGCCGAGCGGGTGGCCGTCGGACCACGAGTTCGAGCCGTAGCGCGGGTGGTGGATGCGGTTGCGCTGGACGATGGAACGCTCCATCCAGGGGCCCGCGCTGCCGCAGGACGCCTTGATGCCGGAATCGGCGTTCACCCCGATCTTCCAGCCCTCGCTCGAGCGGTTGCCGCTGTCGCGGCCCCAGCCGCTGATGTCGTTGTCCTCGATCACCACGTCATGCGCGCCCTGCACGAACGAGATGGCGTCGCGCGTCGCGCCCTTGAGCGTCAGGCCGCGCACGATGACGTACGGCGCGGAGATGCGGATGTTGTGGTCGGCGCCGTTGGCGACGTCGATGCTGCCGCCGGTGTAGAGCACGTAGCCGCTCGGGCTGCCGCCCTCGGTGATGTTGAGCTGCGTGGTGCGGTTGCCGACGGTGACCGTCTTCGCGATCGGGAAGCTCTCCGACCAGGTCCTGCTGTTGACTTGCGCGACCGGCGTCTTGCCCGGCATGGCGAACTGCACCTGGTAGTCGGTGCCCGGCGCGAGGTGCACCAGGCTGCCGCGGCACTCGCTGTTGCGCGAGTCGTACCACATCGGCAGGCCTTCCTTCCAGGTCGCCTCGCCGGCCTTCTTGTAGCGGATGCTGCAGCCGGCCGAGCCCGGGTTGGAGGGCGGCTTCCAGTACAGGCCGAGCGACTCGAAGGTCGCCACCGCGCGCGTGTTGGTCGACGGCAGGTCGCTGGCCGGCGGCGGCACTTCGTCATCCGGCGGCGTGGTCGGCGGCGGCGTGGTGCCGGCGCCGGCGATCACGATCGGCATCGTCACCGTGGTCGACGGGCCGGAGTCGCCCTTGGTCGTCCAGGCCACGGCCTTCAGCGTGTGCGCGCCGGCGCTGAACCGCTTCGCGTCGACGTTGCAGGCGAAGGGCTTGCTGGTGTCGGTGTTGAGCCAGGTCGAGTCGATGTAGAAGCGCACGTACGTGGTATCGGACAGGCCGTTCACCGCGCACGGGTTGGTGCTGCCGCTCAGCGTCGCGCCGGAAGCGGGCGAGGTGAAGGACAGCCCGCTGGTCGGCGGCGGCGGGGTGGTCGGCGGCGGGGTGGTGGTCGGCGGCGGGGTGGTGGTCGGCGGCGGAGTGGTGCTGCCGCCGTTGCTGATGGTGACGCTGATTTCCTTCGTCGTGCCCGTGTTGCTGCTGTCGTACGCGATCGCCTTCAGCTTGTGCGAGGCGTTCGAGTACTTGGTGGTGTCGAGCTGGCAGCGGTAGGGCGACGAGGTATCGGTGTTGAGCCACTGCCCGTCGAGGTAGAAGCGGACGTAGCTGATGCCCGTGCCGGTCACTTCGCAGGACGCCGAGTTGTTCAGCACGCCGGAAAGCGTGCCGCCGCTGGCGGGGGCCTTGAAGTTGACGTTGCTGGGTGCGGCGTGCGCGCTCGCGGCAAAAATCGCGGCCACGGCTGCGCCGATCGTTGTGACTCGCATTGCGTGTACTCCCTTCTGTTTCTGCTTGAAAGAAAAACTTGTGCGACCACATTGCATGGCCCATGCCAGCGGCCTGGCATCAAGCAAATCAAGCTGTTAGAAAAAACGCGTAGGACGGATCGCTACAAATCTGTAGTGAACGCCCGACGCGGTGTAGGGCAAAGCGCTGCGACGCAGGGCTAAAACCCGCTGTCGCCCGCGGCCGACTGGCCTGTCAGGGGAACACCTACAAGACTGTCGAGGATGCGCTACATGATTGTTCTAGTTGAAAAAAATTGATGGCGGATCGATCCGCGGCGGCCTATACTTTCTGCGCCTTCCGGGAGAAACCTAAATGCGAATTCTGATAGCCGACGACCATCCGATTGTTCGTCACGGACTCAAGCAGGTCCTTGCCAACGATCCCTCAGCCACTGTAGTCGGCGAGGCGACCAACGGCGACGAGGCGCTCGACCTCGCGCGCAAGGTCGAATGGGACATGGCGATCTTCGACTTCTCGATGCCGGGACGCAGCGGCCTCGACCTGCTCGGCGACCTGAAGCGCGAATTTCCCGGCCGGCCGGTGCTGATCCTCAGCATGCATTCCGAGGACGTGCACGGCTCGCGCGCGCTGCGCGGCGGCGCCGCCGGCTACATCACCAAGGAGAGCGCGCCGATGGAGCTCACCACCGCGGTGCGCAAGGTGGCGAACGGCGGCAAGTACGTGAGCGCGTCGCTCGCGGAGATCCTCGCCTCCGAATGCTCGAGCGATCCGCAGAAAGCCCTTCACGAAAAGCTGTCGGATCGTGAATACCGCGTCATGTGGCTGCTCGCGACCGGCAAGCAGATCAGCGAAATCGCGAAGGAGATGGGCCTCTCTCCGTCGACCGTATCCACCTACCGCACGCGCATCCTGCGCAAGCTCGGCCTGACGAGCAACGCCGCGCTGGTGCACTACGCCGTGCGCCACCAGCTGGTCGGATGACCGACATGTCGCAGCCCGCGGCGGCGCAGCGCGCCGCCGAGAGCACGGCCGGCGCCGCGCCCGCGGCGAAGGCGAAGATCCTGCTCGTCGACGACGAGCCGAAGAGCCTCTACGCGCTCGAGCAGCTGCTCGCGCCGCTCGGCGACGAGCTGATCACCGCGCAGTCGGGCGAGGAGGCGCTGAAGCACGCGCTGAAGCACGACTTCGCCGTGATCCTGCTCGACGTGCGCATGCCGGGCATCGACGGCTTCGAGACCGCGCAGATGATCCGCGGCCGCGAGCGCTCGCGCCTCACGCCGGTGATCTTCCTCACCGCCGCGGCCGACGAGATGACCTCGATGTTCCGCGGCTACGAGGTCGGCGCGGTCGACTACCTGATGAAGCCGGTGGTGCCCGAGATCCTGCGCTCCAAGGTGTCGGTGTTCGTCGAGATGCACCGCCAGCGCGAGCGGCTGCGCGAGTCGGAGGAGAAGCTGCGGCGGCTGGCGGCGCACCTGGTCACCATCCGCGAAGAGGAACGCGCGCACATCGCGCGGGAAATACACGACGAGCTCGGCCAGGTGCTCACCGGCCTGAAGATGGAAGTGACCTGGCTGGCCAAGCGCCTGAAGGAGCAGCCGCTGCTCGAGAAGACCGACTCGATCTGCAGCCTGATCGACTCGACGGTGCAGACGGTGCGCAAGATCGCCACCGGCCTGCGGCCCGAGGTGCTCGACGACATGGGGCTGGTGGCGGCGGTCGGCTGGCAGGCGAAGGAGTTCCAGAAGCGCACCGGCATCCGCTGCCGCGCCAAGCTGCCGCCGGAGACGGTGCGGCCGCAGATCGACATCGCCACCACCGTGTTCCGCATCTTCCAGGAGATCCTCACCAACGTCGCGCGCCACTCGCGCGCCACGCGGGTCGACATCGACCTGGACATTTCCGACGAGCGCGTCGCGCTGGTGGTGGTCGACAACGGCGTCGGCATCCCGGACGCCGAGCTGAACGGCAAGAAGTCCCTCGGCCTGCTCGGCATGCAGGAGCGCGCGCTGCTGTTCGGCGGCGACGTCGACCTGACCGGCACGCCCGGGCACGGCACGCGCGTCGCGGTAACCATTCCAATCACGGGCGGCAGACCATGAACATGAAAGTGCTGATTGCCGACGACCATCCCGTGGTGCGCCAGGGCCTGCGCCAGATGCTCGCGGTCGAATCCGACCTGACGGTGGTCGGCGAAGCGCGCAACGGCCAGGAAGTGGTCGAGCTGTCGCGCAAGGTGCCCTGGGAAGTGGCGGTGCTCGACTACAACATGCCGGGCAAGAACGGCCTCGAGCTGATCAAGGAGCTGCGCCAGCGCTATCCCGGCCGCGCGGTGCTGATCCTCAGCATGTACCCGGAGGACCGCTACGCGGTGCGCGCGCTGAAGGCGGGCGCGGCGGGCTACCTGACCAAGGAAAGCGCGCCCGACGA
>DASUZH010000258.1:0-7033 GCA_036376975.1 Burkholderiales bacterium
GATCAGCAGCATGGTGAAGTCCGCCTTGCGCCCGACCCCGTTCGCCACCACCGCGTCCACCGTGCGCAGGCGCCACGCCGGCTCGCGCAGCGGCCCGGCCGGCAGCAGGAAGCCGTTGCCGAGGCCGCGCCGCCCGTCCACCACCGCGATCTCGAGGTCGCGGCGCAGGCGGTAGTGCTGCAGCCCGTCGTCGAGGATCACCACGTTGACGTCGGGATTGGCGCCGCGCATCGCGGCGATCGCCTGCAGCCGGTCGGCGCCGACCCAGACCGGGCAGCCGCTGCGGCGCGACAGCAGGACCGGCTCGTCGCCGACCTCGGCCGCGTCGTCGGCGATGGTGGCGGCGCGAGGTACCGCGTTCTTCCCCGTGCCTTTTCCCTTGTACCCGCGCGAGACGATGCCCGGCGAGAAGCCCTTCGCCTTGAGGAATTCGGCCAGCCAGATCACCAGCGGCGTCTTGCCGCTGCCGCCGACGGTGACGTTGCCCACCACGATTACGGGGATGCCGGGGTGCCTGCTCTTCAGCAGCCGCAACCAATAGAGAATTCTTCTTGTCAGGACGAAAAACAAAAATAGCAGGCTGACCGGCCACAGCAGCCAGGCGATGGCGCCGCGGCGGTACCAGAAGCCCACTTACTTGGCCGACTGCGTGGTGAAGGTGATCTGCGAGAGGCCGGCGAGGCGCGCGGCCTCCATCACGCGGACCACCGCCTGGTGGGTCGCCGCCGCGTCGGCGTTGATCACCACCACCGGCTCCTTGAGGGGCGCCGCCGCGCGCCGCATCTCGTCGGCCAGCTGGTCGATCGAGCGGAAGGTGAGCGGGGTGCGGTTGACGACATACTGGCCCTGCGCGCTCACCGTCACGTTCACCTCGTTGGAGCGCTCGAGCTGCTTGTTCGAGTCGGCGGTCGGCAGGTTGATCTGCAGCTCGGTGTACTTCGAGTAGGTGGTGGTGATCATCAGGAAGATGAGGATCACCAGCATCACGTCGATCATCGGCACGAGGTTGATCTCGAGCGGCTCCTTCTCCTTGCCGCGCTGGAAGTTCATGCTAGGCGCGCGGCTGCGGCTGGAAGTCCATGCGCTCGCCGTGCACGATGTCGATCAGCTTGGCGGCCAGCTGCTCCATCTCCACCACCAGGGTGTCGACCTTGTTCTTGAAGTGGCGGTAGAAGATCAGCGCCGGGATGGCGATGGCGATGCCGAAGGCGGTGTTGTAGAGCGCGATCGAGATGCCGTGCGCCAGCTGCTGCGGATTGGTGCCGGTGGGCGACTGCGAGCCGAAGATCTCGATCATGCCGATCACCGTGCCGAACAGGCCGAGCAGCGGCGCGGCGGTCGCGATGGTGCCGAGGGTGGTGAGGAAGCGCTCGAGGTCGTGCGCCACGTGCCGTCCGGCCTCGTCGATCGCCTCCTTCATCACGTAGCGCGAGCTCTTGTGGTTGCGCAGGCCGGCGGCGAGCACCGCGCCGAGGGGCGAGTCGTCGGCCAGCTTGCCCAGCATGTCGTCGGAGACGCCCTGGCGCTGATACACGCTGACCACTTCCTCGAGCAGCAGCGGCGGGATGATCCTGCGGTCGCGCAGCGTGACGAAGCGCTCGATGATCAGGGCCAGCGCGACCACGGAAGCAAGCAGCAGGGGCCAGATCGGCCAGCCCGCAGCTTGAATGATGGCGAACAACTCTTTTTGCCTTGTGCTTTTTTAGGGGAAAGTCGGCGGGGACTTTAAGCCAAACCGCCGCCCGGCGCCACTTCCGCAGCGCACCAATCGAGGGCCGCAATCCTGTCACCGCGTGACAGCGTGTAGTGCGATCTGCGATATCCACAAATATCTGTGGATAAAGTTGTGGATAGCGCCTTAGCAGGACCCCTCAAGCCACGCGCGTCGCCCGCCGAGACGGTGGCGATCAAAATTTGAGCAGCGATTTCCCGCGGACAAACAGCGACTTACGGGAAAGAATCGGCCTCCGCGCGCGATCCAGTCGCGCCGCGGCGTCGTTTCCCGCGGCGTGTGGATTAGTGGCCGCGTCTGCCTTCGCGCCAAGGGGATCCGGCGCTGCGTTTCAGAGTAGGAAAAAGGGGGCCGAATCGACACTCGGAAGCCCCGCAGCGACGCGGTTATGCTCGGCGGCATGGATTCCCCGATCCTCAGCGTCTCCGAGCTGCTGCGCAGCGTGCGCGACACGCTGGAGCGGCGCTTCCCGCTGCTCTGGGTGCGCGGCGAGCTGTCGAACCTGTCGCGCGCGGCCTCGGGGCACTGCTACTTCACGCTGAAGGACCGTGGCGCGCAGGTCGACTGCGTGATGTTCCGCAGCCGCCTCGCCGCCCTCGACTGGGAGCCGCGCGACGGCATGCAGGTCGAGGCGCGCGCGCTGGTGACGCTGTACGAGCCGCGCGGGCGCTTCCAGCTCACCATCGAGAACCTGCGCCGCGCCGGCGCCGGGCCGTTGTACGAGCGTTTCCTGCGGACGAAGGAAACGCTGGAAAAGGAAGGCCTGTTCGATGCCGCGGCGAAGCGCGAGCTGCCGGCGCATCCGCGCGCCATCGGCGTGCTGACCTCGCTCGGCGCGGCGGCGCTGCGCGACGTGCTGACCACGCTCGCGCGGCGCAACCCCTCGATCCCGGTGGTCGTATATCCGACGCCCGTCCAGGGGGCGGGCGCCGCGGAACGCATCGCCGCCATGCTCGCGCGCGCCGGCCGCCGCGCCGAATGCGACGTGCTGCTGCTGGTCAGGGGCGGCGGCTCGATCGAGGACCTGTGGCAGTTCAACGAGGAGGCGGTGGCGCGCGCGATCCGCGCCTGCCCGCTGCCGGTCGTGGTGGGCGTCGGCCACGAGACCGACGTCACCATCGCGGACTTCGCCGCCGACCGCCGCGCCGCCACGCCGACCGCCGCGGCCGAGCTGGCCGGCGCGGCGCGCGCCGAGCTGCTCGGCCGAGTCGCGGAATGCGCGCGCTGCGTGTCGCGCGAGATGCGGCGCCGGCTCGACTACGCCGCGCAGGCCGCCGACGGCTGGGCGCGGCGGCTGGTGCATCCGGCAGAGCGCCTGCGCGCGCACCTCGGCCTGGTGGGCCAGCTCACTCAGCGCCTCGCCTACTGCTGGCTGCAGCAGCTCAGGTCGCGCCAGACGCAGCTCGGCGGCCTGCAGGCCGCGCTGCGCACGCTCGACCCCGCCGCGGTGCTCGAGCGCGGCTACAGCATCACGCGCGACGCGCAGGGCGAGGTGCTGCGCGACAGCGGGCGCGCGCGCGAGGGGGAAATCGTGCACACCACCCTCGCCCGCGGGCGACTCGAAAGCGAAGTCAAAAAACGCGACAATCCGTAGCTGCCATGCCGCGCCTGTCGAAGATCACCACGCGCACCGGCGACGCCGGCGAGACCGGCCTCGGCGACGGCGCGCGCGTGCCGAAGGACAGCGCGCGCATCCACGCCCTGGGCGAGGTCGACGAGCTCAACTCGGCTCTCGGCGTGGTGCTGGCGGAGGAGCTGCCCGAGGCGCTGCGCGGCGTCCTGCTGGAGGCGCAGCACGACCTGTTCGACCTCGGCGGCGAGCTGAGCATTCCCGGCCACAGCATGCTGCGCGAAGAGCAGGTCGCCCGCCTCGAGCAGGCGCTGGAGGCCTGGAACGCGGACCTGCCGGCGCTGAAGGAATTCATCCTGCCGGGCGGCTCGCGCGCCGCCGCCGCGGCGCACCTCGCCCGCGCCGTCTGCCGCCGCGCCGAGAGGGCGGTGATCTCCCTGGGACGCAAGGAAGCAATCGGTGAGCACGCACGCCGCTACCTGAACAGGCTCTCGGACCTGCTGTTCGTGGCCGGCAGGGTGCTGAACCGGCACGCCGGCCGCGGCGACGTGCAGTGGCGCCACGAGCGCAAGAAATCGTGAGCGAAGCCGACCCCGCCCCCCTCGCCGCCTGGCTGGCGGCCAGCGCCAACCGCGACCGCGCCGCCTTCGGCCGGCTATACCGGGCCACCTCGGCGAAACTGTATGGCGTCGCGCTACGTATATTGAGACGTGAGGACTGGGCCGAAGAAGTGCTGCAGGAGTGCTACGTGAGCATCTGGACGCATGCGCCGGACTACCGGCCGGGCCTCGCCGCGCCCATGACCTGGATGACCAGCATCGTGCGCAACCGCTGCCTCGACTGGCTGCGCCGCCCGCGGCCGGAGGTCGCCGACGAGGACGGCGCGCTCACCGAGGCGGCGGAGAGCGACAACCCCGGCCCGCTGGCCGAGCTCGAGCGCACAAAAAGCGCGCACGCCCTGAACCGCTGCCTGGGCGAGCTCGAGTCGCGGCAGCGCCAGGCGATCGCGCTCGCCTTCTACGACGGCCTGTCGCACGCCGAGCTGGCGGGCCACCTGCGCGAGCCGCTCGGCACCGTGAAAACCTGGGTGCGCCGCGGCCTGCTGAAGCTGAAAGCCTGCCTTGAACTGCAAGAACAAGCCTGAGCTGCGCGAGCGCCTCGCCGCCGAGTACGCGCTCGGCACGCTGCGCGGCCGCGCGCGCGACCGCATGCGCCGCTGGATGCGCGAGGACGCTGCGCTGGCGCGCGCCGTGGCCGAGTGGGAGGCGCGCCTCGTGCCGATGGCCCAGGCGGTGCAGCCGGTGCGCGCGCCCGCCCGGATCTGGGACGGCATCGAGGCGCGGCTCGGGCGTCCCGAGCCGGCGCGCGCCGCGGGCTGGTGGAACCGGGTCGGCCTGTGGCGCCCGCTCGCCATCCTCAGCAGCGGCGCGATGGCGGCGCTGCTGGCCATCGTCGTCCTGCTCCCGGCCGAGAAGCCCGGGCCGGCGGAAGCGATGCCCGCCGCCTACATCGCGGTGCTGAGCGACCCCAAGACGCAACGGCCGGTGCTGGTGGCCACGGCCGCGCGCAAGGACGCGCGGCTGTCGGTGCGCGCGCTCGACCCGGCGATCCTGGTGTCCGGCCGCAGCCTCGAGCTCTGGGCGGTGCCGCGCCAGGGCGGGCCGCGCTCGCTCGGGCTGGTGGAGGTCGAGCACGTCACCCTGCGGCTTGCCGCCGAGGCGGACCGATCGCTGGGCGACATCCCGCTGCTCGCGGTCAGCCTGGAGCCCAAGGGCGGCTCGACCACCGGGGCGCCTACCGGCCCGGTGCTCTACTCCGGCCCGTGCGTGAAGTATTGGTAAAGATTGGTTAAGTCGGACGGAAAATGCCTCGTCTTGCGCAGCGCCCGGGCAGTATTAGGGGATGCAGCGTGACGAGCCCCGCCGCCGCGTCCTGATCGTCGACGACGAAGAGTCGACCCGGCTGCTGCTCGCGCGCCTGCTGAGCGCGGAGCTCAAACTGGACGCGCAGCTGGCCGGCACCTGCGAGCAGGCGCTGCGCTTCGCCGGCAACGAGACCTACGACGCGATCCTGCTCGACCTGGTGATGCCGGGAATCGGCGGCCTCGAGGTGCTGAGGAAGGTGCGCGCCGGCCCGCCCAACGCCGACACCCCGGTGATCGTGGTTTCGATCGTCGCCGACCCGGCGATCATCGAGCAGTGCCTCGCCGCGGGCGCCAGCGCTTATCATGTCAAGCCGGTGCGCCGCGCCGAGCTTGTCGCCACCGTAAAGGCTCAGCTCGCCGCGCGCGCCAGGTCCGCAACTTCCATCAAGTAGGGGACATGGCCGAAATCAGGATCACCAACGTCGAGGCGCTGGGCAAGCCCCTCGGGCAGTACTCGCACATGACCCGCGTCAAGGCGGGCGAATACCTGTTCATCGCCGGCATGCTCGCCCCGGGCGACGGCTTCGACGCGCAATGCAGCGGCGTCTTCTCGCAGATCGAGGCGGCGCTCAAGTCCGCCGGCGCCGGCTGGGGCAACGTGGTGCAGTTCACCACCTACCTGGTGCACTCGCAGGACATCCCGAAATTCATGCAATGGCGGCTGCGCGAGTTTCCGCGCATGTTTCCGGATGGAAAGTACCCGCCCAATACCCTGCTGATCATCGACCGGCTCGTCCAGGAGCAGTTCCTGGTCGAGGTGCAGACCGTCGCGGCGCTCTAGGGGAACGGAGACCGTCGTTCCCGCGAAAGCGGGAACCCATGGACCCCCGCTTTCGCGGGGGTGACCATTCCTACGTCTTCTGCTCGACGAACGCCTCTTCGCGCTTCTTGCGGATCGCCGGCAGCGCAACGATGATCAGCAGGATCGCCGAGGCGATCAGGAAGCCGAGGCTGATCGGCTTGGACGGGCTGACGAAGACGAACGGGTCGCCGCGCGAGAGCAGCATGGCGCGGCGCAGGTTCTCCTCCATCAGCGGCCCGAGGATGAAGCCGAGGATCATCGGCGCCGGCTCGCACTCGAGCTTGACGCAGAGGTAGCCGAGCAGGCCGAACAGCGCCATGATCAGCACGTCGAACGGGTTGTTCGAAAGGCTGAACACGCCGATCGACATGAACACCAGGATCGAGGGATAGAGGTAGCGGTAGGGCACCGTCAGCAGCTTGATCCACATGCCGATCAGCGGCAGGTTGAGGATCACCAGCATCGCGTTGCCGATCCACATCGAGGCGATCAGGCCCCAGAACAGCTGCGGCTTCTCGTTCATCACCTGCGGCCCGGGCGCGATGCCCTGGATCATCAGCGCGCCGATCATCAGCGCCATCACCGCGTTGCCCGGGATGCCGAGCGTGAGCATCGGGATGAAGGAAGTCTGCGCGCCGGCGTTGTTCGCCGCCTCGGGCGCCGCCACGCCCTCGATCGCGCCCTTGCCGAACTGCTCGGGGTGGCTGGAGACCTTCTTCTCCAGGGTGTAGGCGCCGAAGGAGGCGAGCAGCGCGCCGCCGCCGGGCAGGATGCCGAGGAACGAGCCGATTGCCGTGCCGCGCATCACCGGCGCCCAGGCGCGCTTGAAGTCCTCCTTGGTGGGGAACAGGTTGGTCACCTTGGCGGTGAACACCTCGCGCTTCTCGCCCTGCTCGAGGTTGGCGATGATCTCGGCGGTGCCGAACATGCCCATCGCCACCACCACGAAGCCGATGCCGTCGGACAGCTCCGGCACGTCGAAGGTGAAGCGCAGCACGCCCGAGT
>DASUZH010000259.1:0-2395 GCA_036376975.1 Burkholderiales bacterium
CGCCTTCACTTCGACGACGTAGCGCTGCATCTCCGGCATCACCGAGGGCAGCCCGCCGACCGAGAAGATCGAAAGCACGCAGAAGTAGAGCGCGACCTCGAGCAGCGTCATAGCCAGCCCCGCCGCGCGCAGAGAAGGGAAAGGCCGAGCGCCACCGGCAGGACGATGACCAGCGAGAGCCGCCCGACCGCGATGCACAGGAAGCATGCGGCGATGATCGCGAGCGCCAGGGGCTTGCCGGCGAGCGGCCGGCCGAGCTTGATGGCGGTGCCGATGAACATGCCGGCGCCGGCGGCTCCCACGCCGGTGACCACCGCGCGCAGCAGCGGGTTGCCGGCGGCGAAGTCGGCGTAGAAGGCGAACAGGGTCAGCACCCAGATGAAAGGCAGCGCGAACAGGCCGAGGAACGCGACCAGCGAGCCGGCGACGCCGAACCAGCGCTTGCCGAGCACGATCGAGGCGTTGCCGACGTTCGGCCCGGGCAGGAACTGGCACAGGCCGATGGTCTCGGTGAAGTCCTCCGGCGTCATCCAGCGCCGCTCCTCGACCCTCACGCGGTGCGCCCAGGGCATCACCCCGCCGAAGGAGCGGGCGCCGATGGAGAGGAATCCGGTAAACAGCTCGCGCAGGGTGCGCGGCGGGGCTACGTCATTCATTTTGGTCTTAGTCTACACTTCGGCTATGCGGGCACTGTTCGCCGCCGTTCTGCTCGGGACTGTCCTTCCGGCCAGTGGGCAGACCCTTCCCATCTTCGACGCGCACCTGCACTACAGCCACGACGCATGGGAGAGCGTGCCGCCGGCCGACGCGATCGCGATCATGCGCAAGGCCGGCATCAGGCGCGCGCTGATCTCGAGCTCGGGCGACGAAGGGCAGCAGCGCCTCTACCGGATGGCGCCCGACCTGGTCATCCCCGAGCTGCGGCCCTACCGGACGCGCGGCGAGACCGGGACGTGGTTCCGCGACGAAACGGTGCCCGCCTATCTGGAAGCTCAGCTCAAGAAAAACCGCTATGCCGCTATAGGCGAGTTTCACCTGTACGGCGACAACGCAGATCTGCCGGTGCCGCGGCGCGTGGTGCAGCTCGCGCGGCAGTACAACCTGTTCCTGCACGCGCATTCCGATTCCGACGCGGTCGAGCGGCTGTACAAGCAGTGGCCGCAGGCGCGCATCCTGTGGGCGCACGCCGGCTTCGACTCGCCCGAGAACGTGGCGCGGATGCTGCGCAAGCACAAGAACCTCTGGTGCGACCTTGCCTTCCGCACCGACCACGGCTCGGGCGGCAAGGTCGACGCCGCCTGGAAGAAAGTGTTCCTCGAATTTCCCGACCGCTTCATGGTCGGCACCGACAGCTACGTCCCGGAGCGCTGGCACTACGTCCCCGAGCACGCGCAGTGGTCGCGCGCCTGGCTCGCCGACCTGCCGCGCAACGTCGCCGAGCGCATCGCATGGAAGAACGGCGAAGAGATCTTCGGCTCGCTCTTGCAGCGCTCGGACTGAGCCTCGCCGGCGCCGCCGGCGCCTGCATTCCGCCGCTCGAGGGCACGCTGCTCGAGTCGCGCCGCTACGTGCTGGCATTCAAGCCCGACCCGGCGGTCGCGGTTTCGCGGCACTTCAAGCTCGACGTCGCCGCGTGCAGCAAGTCGGGCGCGCTACCCGAGTCGCTCAAGGTCGATGCCGTGATGCCCGAGCACCGGCACGGCATGAACTACGCGCCGACGGTGAAGAAGCTCGGCCCCGGCCGCTGGCAGGCCGAAGGCCTGATGTTCCACATGCCCGGGCGCTGGCAGCTCGTCTTCGTGCTCGACGGCGAGCGCTTCGTGTCGCCCTTCTCGCTTTCGCACGTCCAGTTCAACGAGCAGGAGCGCGCGGCGATCCTGCAGCACGGGCCCTGGCCGCCGCCGTTCCGCCCCGACCCCAGCAACCGCGTGTCGGGCCGGCGCGAAGCGGTCGCCCTGGGCGAGAAGCTGTTCTTCGAGCCGCGGCTGTCGGGCCCCGGCTCGGTGCTGTGCGCCACCTGCCATGCCCCGGGGCGCGCCTTCCAGGACGGCAAGCCGCGCGCCTTCGGCCTGGCGCAGGTCGACCGCAACACGCCCAGCCTGCTCAACGTGCGCTACGCGCGCTGGTTCGGCTGGGACGGCGCGCACGACAGCCTGTGGGCGCAGAGCGTGCGGCCGTTCCTCGACCCGAAGGAGATGGACGCCAGCGCGAAGCACGTCGCCGACGCGGTGCGCAGGCTCTTCCTGGGGCAGTACAAGGACGTGTTCAAGGAGGAGCCGGCGGACGACGAGACCGTCCTGATCAACGTCGGCAAGGCGCTCGCCGCCTACCAGGAGACGCTGGTCACCGGCCGCACGCCGTTCGACGATTTCCGCGACGCGCTGGAGAAGAACGA
>DASUZH010000260.1:0-4907 GCA_036376975.1 Burkholderiales bacterium
CCGATGTTTCCCGGGTGGCTGGGCCTGCAGAGGACGATCCGGATGCGGCTCACCCCCAGAGTCTAGAATACGCCCCCCTAATGCATCCCATCCTCACCATCGCGATACGCGCCGCCCGCAAGGCCGGCTCGATCATCAACCGCGCCGCGCTCGGCGGCGAAGGCCTCAAGGTGCAGGCCAAGCGGGCGAACGACTTCGTCACCCAGGTCGACCAGGCGGCGGAGGAGGCGATCATCGGCATCGTGCGCCACGCCTACCCGGACCACGGCTTCCACGCCGAGGAGTCGGGCCGCACCGAAGGCGCGGCCGAGTACGTCTGGATCATCGACCCGCTGGACGGCACCACCAACTTCATCCACGGCTTCCCGCAGTACTGCGTATCGATCGGCGTGCAGCAGCGCGGCAGCCTGGCGCACGCGGTGGTCTACGACCCGGTGAAGAACGAGCTGTTCACCGCCTCCAAGGGCCGCGGCGCCTTCCTCAACGACCGGCGCATCCGCGTCTCGAAATGCCTGCGTCTGGAGGAGGCGCTGGTCGGCACCGGAATTCCGTTCCGGGAGGTCGCGAACATCGACCGCTATCTCCGGCAGCTCAAGGCGATCATGCAGGGCGCGAGCGGCGTGCGGCGCGCCGGCGCCGCCGCGCTAGACCTCGCCTATGTCGCCTGCGGGCGTCTGGACGCCTTCTGGGAGTTGGGCCTGTCGCCCTGGGACATGGCCGCCGGCGCGCTCCTCATCCAGGAAGCGGGCGGCCTGGTGGGCGACCTGGCGGGGGACTCGGGCTACCTCGACCGCGGCGAGATCGCGGCGGCGACACCGAAGGTCTTCCCGCAGCTGCTCGAAGCCCTGCGCTAGTCTCATCCGGCGCGCTGCCTGGCCCGTAGAGGCGTTAAGGATAAGAGTGCTCGACGACAAGGCCATCAAGGCGCTGCTCCTGCGCACCGCCGCCCGCGACGACGGCTCGGCGGACGCGTTCCGCCGCCTCTACGAGCAATGCTCCCCCGTGCTGCTCGGGATCGCGCAGCGTATCGTCGGCCGGCGGGAGCTCGCCGAAGAGGTGCTGCACGACGCTTTCGCCAAGATCTGGCGGGTGGCCGAAAGCTTCGACCCGCTGGCGAACCAGCCGGTCGCCTGGATGGCCGCGGTGGTGCGTAACCGCGCAATCGACGTGCGCTCGAGCCACGACGTGGCGCGGGTCAGCTCGTATCACGCCGAGCTCGACAACGATCCCGACGGCAGCCTCGACCGCCTGTTCGACTGGGCGCCGGCGGCCGACGACGACGAGGACCGGCGGCGCGCCGCTCAATGGCTGCGCGACTGCCTGTCGCGGCTGAACGCGGCGGAGCGCCAGTCGCTGGTGCTCGCCTACCAGCACGGCCTCTCCCACAGCGAGCTGGCGGCGCACCTTCGGAAGCCGCTCGGCACCGTGAAAACCTGGATACGGCGCGGCATGGCCAGCCTGCGCAACTGCGTCGAGTCCTGCATGAGCGGAGCGACGCGATGAAGATCGGCGGCCGCCCGACCCTTGACGCGCTGTGCGGCGAGTATCTCGTGGGCACGCTGCGCGGCGCTGCGCGGCGCCGCTTCGAGCGCGCGCTGGCGCAGGAGCCGCGCGTGGCGCAGCGGCTCGCCTACTGGCAAAGCGTGATCGCTCCGAGGTACACCAAGATGATGGAAGCGCAGCCCTCCCCGTCCGTCTGGCGGCGCCTCGAGCGCGACCTCGGACTTTCCCGCTACCGCGTGGCATGGCACCAGCGCGCCGGGTTCTGGCGGAGCTGGGCCATCGCGGCGACCGCGGCGCTGGTGCTGGTGGTCGGCGTCGAGCTCGCGCGCCAGGAGCCGCCGGTGGAGCCGATCTCGCAGCTCGTCGGCAAGGATCCGGCGGTGGCCCAGGTGACCGCGCACCTGTCCCGCGACGGCGCCACCCTCGAGCTGCATTCGTCCCGCCCGGTCATCGCCGGGCCGGCGCAGAGCTACGAGCTCTGGCTCCTCACGCCCGACGGCAAGGTCCTCTCGGTCGCGGTGGTCGGCACCCTCGACGCGCGTTTCGAGGTGCCCATGAACCTGCGCAGCCGGCTGCGCGAGGGCGGGCGGCTCGCCATCTCGGTCGAGCCGGCAGGGGGCTCGCCCACCGGGCGGGCGACCGGCCCGGTCATTCTGGTCGGCCCGATCCGCACCTAGCGCTCGCGGTACGCCGCTTGCTCGTTGCGGAGCATGGATTGGCGCGTGCTGGCAGCCGCCATGCTCGTCGTAGCCCCCGCCCTGACCGTCGGAGGCGGAGCTTTCACCGGCCTGCATCCGGAGGAGGCCTACCCCGATCCTGAAAACCCCGCCTACGCCGACCCCTACTCCGGTTTCATCGCGCAGGTTCAGGAACGGCTACGCACCCTGGGCTTCGATGCCGGGCCGGTGAACGGCGACTTCGGCAGCAAGACCCAGGCGGCGCTCACCCAATTCCAGCTTTCGGTAGCCATTCCCGCCAGCGGCCAGCTCGACGACCGCACGCTCGCCGAGCTCGGCGTCGAGCGCGGGAATTCGGGCGTCGGCGCAACGACCCCTTAGCGGCTCACTCCGGGTCGATCTTCGCTTCCTTGACCATCTGCGCCCAGCGCTCGATCTCGCGCGCGGTGAAGGCCGCGAACTCCGCCGGATCGGTGATGCGCACGTCGAACCCCTGGTTGGTCAGGTTGCGCTTGAGGTCCTCGCGGTCGGCGGCAGTCCGCGTCGCCTGGTAGAGGGCCTGGATGATCGCAGGGTCGGTGCCCTTGGGCACGTAGAGCCCGAAGAACACCACCAGCTCGAAGCCGGGCAGCGTGTCGGCGAGCGGCGGCACGCCGGGCAGCACGGCCGCTTCCTTGGCCGAGGTCACGGCGAGCGGGCGCACGCTGCCGCCCCTGATCTGGCCGAGGACCGCGGACACGTCGACCGCCATCGCCGACATGCGCCCTGCCACCACGTCGGTGAGCGCTTGCGGCGGGCTCTTGTAGGCGACGTTGGTCATGCCCAGGCCGAGGCGGTCGGAGAGGATGCGCATCGGGATGATGTTGCCCGCGGTGCCCGAGCCGTAGAACAGCTTGCCCTGGTTCGCCTTGGCATAGGCGACGAACTCCGCCATCGTCTTCGCCGGCACGTTCGGGTTGACCACCACCGCCTGCGGAATCGTGCCGAGCCCGATCACCGCGTCGAAGTCCTTGCGCGGGTTGTAGCTCAGCTCCTTGAACAGCGCCGGATTGGCGGAGATCACCGTGGTGGCGCCGGCGAGGATGGTGTAGCCGTCGGCCGCCGACTTGGCGACGTGCTCGGCGGCGATCTTGCCCACCGCGCCGACCCGGTTGTCCACCACCACCGGCTGCTTGAGCGTCGACGACATGCTCTCGGTGAGCGGGCGCACCAGGTTGTCGGTAGCGGTGCCGGGCGCGAAAGGCACCACGATGCGGATCGGTTTCGTGGGGTAAGTCTGCGCGGGCGCCAGCGCCGGCAAGCCGGCCGCGAGCGCGACAAGAACCAACCGCAAGTTGCGTTTCATCACGGGCGCCTCCTCCTCTCTTAGGCAGGCGAAGGTAGGTTAGCATGAGTCGCTGATGGAGAAACTCAGCGAGCACACGCCGATGATGCAGCAGTGGCTGCGCATCAAGGCGGACCATCCGGACATCCTGGTGTTCTACCGGATGGGCGACTTCTACGAGCTGTTCTACGACGACGCCGAAAAGGGCTCGCGGCTGCTCGACCTCACGCTCACCCAGCGCGGGCAGTCGGCGGGCGAGCCGGTGAAGATGGCCGGCGTGCCGGTGCACTCGGTCGAGAGCTACCTCGCCAAGCTGGTCAAGCTGGGCGAGTCGGTGGCGATCGCCGAGCAGATCGGCGACCCGGCCACCGCCAAGGGGCCGGTCGACCGGCAGGTGACCCGCATCGTCACCCCGGGCACGCTGACCGACTCGGAGCTGCTGGACGACAAGTCCGACAACGTCCTGCTCGGCCTCTCGAAGGACAAGAGCACGATCGGCCTGGCCTGGCTTTCGCTGGCGAGCGGAGCGCTGCGCGTAGCCGAAATAGCGCCGCAGGCCCTCGAGAATGAGCTGAGGAGGATCGGACCGGCGGAGATTCTCGCCAGCGAGGATCTCGGCGGCTATTTCACGACCAAGCTTCCCGCATGGCACTTCGACGTCGAGGCGGGCAAGCGGCGGCTCCTGAAGCAGCTCGGCGCGGCCACCCTCGCCGGCTTCGGCGTCGAGGACATGACGCTCGCGATCGGCGCCTGCGGCGCATTGCTCGAGTACGCGGCGAAGACGCAGGGACAGGCGCTTGCGCACGTCACCGCGGTGACGGCGGAGCGCGCAGGCGAGTACCTGCGACTCGACGCCGCGACCCGGCGCAACCTCGAGCTGACGGAGACTTTGCGCGGCGAGCCCGCGCCGACGCTGTTCTCGCTGCTCGACGAATGCGCCTGCGGCATGGGCAGCCGGCTGCTGCGGCACTGGCTGCACCACCCCTTGCGCGATCGCAAGGCGCTTGAGGCGCGCCATCAGGCAGTCGCTTGCCTGGAAGAGAAATCGTCGGCGGTACATAAGGTGCTGCGCGGCTTTTCCGACGTAGAGCGCATCACCTCGCGCGTCGCGCTGCGCAACGTGCGGCCGCGCGAGCTGGCGGGCCTGCGGGACAGCCTCGCTCTTCTACCCGCCTTGCAGGAAACCCTGCCGGTGGGCAGCGCGCTCCTAGAGGAGGTGCGCGGGGATCTCGCGATTCCAGCGGCGTGCCTGGAGCTATTGAGGAAGGCGGTCCACCCCGAGCCGGCGGCGCGCGTGATCGACGGGGGCGTCATCGCCGACGGCTACCGGCCCGAGCTGGACGAGTTGCGTGGGCTGCAGTCAAACGCGCACAAATACTTAAGTGATCTAGAGATAAAAGAGC
>DASUZH010000261.1:0-5946 GCA_036376975.1 Burkholderiales bacterium
AAAAAGGCGAGCGTCACCCTAGAAGAACGCGAGCGTTCTGGCCTCTATGCTCTGCCTTGGCGGCGCGCCGGGCGGCGTGGACGGATCCTCGAACGAGGTGTGCGGCGTGAAGCGCGCGCGGCCGTCCTTCTCCGAGTCGTAGACCTTGAACACCAGCGCCTCGTCGCGCCGCATGCGGGGAAAGTAGTACCAGCGGTGCGCGGAGTTGTACTTGAGCCGGTAGGTCTGGCCGACGCGGTGCGGGTAGCGCCGCTCGGCGACCAGCAGGTCTTCCGCCGCCACCGAGCGCGCGTCGGCGATGGCGAGCGGGTTGGACTCGATCGGCTGGTTGATCGCGCGCCACGCCTGGATGATGGCGAAGCGCCGCCGCAGCAGTTGCTCGGCCTCGTCGGGCAGCACCTCGCGCACGCGGTTGGGGCCCGACCATTCGGTGTAGTCGTTGTGCGCCGAGAGCACCGGCTCGCGCAGCAGCCGCGCCTCGCGCTCCGCCTCGTCGCCCGAGCGCAGCGTATGGTCGAACACCACGACCCGCCGGGCCCCCGACAGCCGGGCGATCAACGCCTCGACTTCCGGGTAATAGACGCGCTTTAGCTCGTCCGGATCGAGGAAATCCGCCACCTTGGTGGCGTGCGGGGCGAGTACGAAGCCGTTCGCTTCGAGGGAGAAGGTCTCCTTGCGGCCGTCGCGCACCTCGACCAGGTGCTGGTCGTCCGCGCCGGAGCTGCGCACGCGGATGTTGTTCGGGCCGAAGGTCTCGTTGACCAGTTTTGCGCCGGTATCGGAGGTGTAGCGGATTTCGGCCTGCATGCGTTGGTATTATGCTGGCATAACCCCGGGGAGAGGATCCTGAAGCGCCGCGATTTCCTGCGTACGAGTGTGGCCGCAGCCTTGCTGGGCAACGGCAAGGCGTTCGGCCAGGTCGCGCTGCCCAAGGCGACGAAGAAACCCGCCGTCGAGGGCATCCCGGTGAACGACGTGCACTCGCGCCTCTCCGGCGCGCGCGTGTTCAAGATCGTCGAGCCGCGCACCGTCGAGGACCTGCGCACCGCGTTCAAGCAGGCGCGCACCGAGGAGAAGGCGGTGTGCATCGCCGGCGGGCGCCACTCGATGGGCGGGCAGCCGTTCGCCGAGGACAGCTTCCTGCTCGACATCCGCAAGATGAACCGCATCGCCGGCTTCGACGTCGAGCGCGGGCTGCTCGAGGTCGAGGCGGGCGTGATGTGGCCGCAGCTGCTAGAGTTCCTGGTCAACAACACCGGCGCCGGCGAGAAGCAGTGGACCTTCTCGCAGAAGCAGGCCGGCGTCGACAAGGTCACCATCGCCGGCAGCCTGGCGGCCAACATGCACGGCCGCGGCCTCGCCCTCGCCCCCTTCGTGAGCGACATCGAGTCGTTCCGGCTGCTGAACGCGCGCGGCGACCTGGTGCAGTGCAGCCGCACCGACAACCCCGAGCTGTTCCGCGCCGCGATCGGCGGCTACGGCCTGTTCGGCTTCGTCACCTCGGTGACGCTGCGGCTGGTGCCGCGGCGCAAGGTGCAGCGCATCGTCGAGGTGCGCAACGCCGACGGGCTGATGCGCGCGTTCGCCGAGCGCGCCGCGGACGGCTTCACCTACGGCGACTTCCTGCTCTCCACCGACGAGCGCTCGGCCGAGTTCCTGCGCCGCGGCGTGCTCACCTGCTACCGGCCGGTGGCCGACGACATGCCGATCTCGGCGGCGCGGCGCCAGCTCTCCGAGCGCGACCTCGCCGACCTGCTGCTGCTCGCGCACACCGACAAGAGCGAGGCGTTCCGGCGCTACTCGGCCTACTACCAGGCGACCGGCGAGCAGGTGTACTGGGCCGACGAGGCGCAGATGAGCCAGTACCCGGAGAACTACCATCGCGACGTCGACCGCAAGCTCGGCACCGAGAACCGCGCCACCGAGGGCATAGCCGAGGTGTGCGTCGAGCGCGACTCGCTGGAGGCGTTCCTCGCCGAGGCGCGCACCTACGCGCGGCTGTCGAGCGTCAACATCATCTACGGCAGCGTGCGCCTGATCGAGCCCGACCACGAGAGCTTCATGCCGTGGGCGCGCCGCGCCTACGCCTGCGTCAGCCTGCACCTGCACATCGAGCACAACAGCGCCGGGCTGATCCGCGCCGGCGACCAGTTCCGCCGCCTGATCGACCTGGCGCTGAAGCACGGCGGCAGCTACTACCCGGCGTACCATCGCCACGCGCTGCGCCGCCAGGTCGACGCCTGCTTCCCGATGTTCCGCGACTTCCTCCTCCTCAAGCGCAAGTACGACAAGGAGGAGCTGTTCCAGAGCGACTGGTACCGCCACTACAAGCGGATGTACAACCTCACCTAGAGGACTACCGCGCCCAGGAAGTCGCGCTTGCCGACCTCGACGCCGTTGTGGCGCAGGATGTTGTAGGCGGTGGCGCAGTGGAAGTAGAAGTTCGGGTAGGCGTGGCCGAGCAGGTACTGCGCCCCCTTCAGCACGGTGTCCTTGCCGGCGATCTTCATCGCGATGTCGCGCTCGGCGGAGCCGTCGATCTTCGCCGCCGGCACGCTCAGCACGAAATCGACCGTCTTCGCGATGCGCGCGCGCAGCTCGGCGATCGTCTGCTCGACGTCGTCGTATTTCGGGATCTCGATGCCGGCGAGGCGCGACACCGCGCCCTTGGCGGTGTCGGTGGCGATCCAGACCTGACGCGAGAGCGGGAACATGTCCGGGAACAGGCGAAAGCCGGTCAGCGCGAGCGGATCGATCTTCTTCGCCTCGCAGTGCGCCTGCGCCTTCTCGAGGATGGCTGACAGGTTGTTCAGGGTGTTTGCGAAACGCGGCGCGCTGGCCTGATACATGGAAAGGCTCATGGGCTTACTCTCTGGAGTGGATGGCGCGCTTATTCTACGGTTGGCGCATGGTGGGGGCGGCGACCGGCATGCAGTTCCTGCAGGCCGCGCTGGTCAACAACGCGTTCGGCGCCTACGTCGCGGTGCTCGCCGAGGAGCGCGGCTGGTCGAAGACCGCGCTGTCGGGCGCGGCGGCGCTGCAGCAGATGGAGTCGGCGCTGCTCGGGCCGGTGCTCGGCTGGCTGCTCGACCGCTTCGGGCCGCAGGTGTTCATCCGCGCCGGCGTGTTCTTCCTCGGCGGCGGCCTGATGATCCTCAGCACGGTCGACTCGCTGCCGGGCTTCTACGGCGCGTTCGTGGTGATCGCCCTGGGCGGCAGCCTGGCCGGCTTCTTCCCGCTCAACGTCGCGCTGATCCACTGGTTCGAGCGCTACCGCGCGCGCGCCCTCTCCTCGATGTCGCTCGGCCTGGCGCTCGGCGGCATCGCCGTGCCGCTGGTCGCCTGGTCGCTGCAGACCCACGGCTGGCGGCCGACCGCGTTCTACTCCGGCGTGCTCGCCATCCTGATCGGCTTTCCGCTCGCGATGGTGATGCGCAACAAGCCGGAGGACTACGGCCTGAAGGTCGACGGCATCGAGAAGGCGCCCGCCGCGGACCTGGAGAGAACCGTCGGCGGCACCCCCAGGCCCGTGACGCGCGACTTCACCGCCCGCGAGGCGTTGCGCACGCGGGCGTTCTGGCTGCTCTCGCTCGGCCACGGCTTCGCCCTGTTCACCGTGCACACGGTGCTGGTGCACGCCATCACGCACCTGAAGGAGGGCCTCGGCTACTCGATCGCCACGGCGGCGCTGGTGATGGCGCTGGTCACCGGCTTCCAGATCGTCGGCGTGGGGGTCGGCTGGTGGATCGGCGACCGCTTCGACAAGCGCCTGATCTCGGCGGCGTGCATGCTGGCGCACGCGGTCGGGCTGCTGCTGCTCACCTACGCGTTCCACATGTGGATGCTGGTGGCCTTCGCCGTGCTGCACGGCACCGCCTGGGGCCTGCGCGGGCCGTTCATGCAGGCGATCCGCGCCGACTACTTCGGCCGCGCCGCGATCGGCATGATCCTCGGCCTGTCCTACATGATCATCATCATCGGCCAGATGGGCGGCCCGCTGATCGCCGGCGCCTTCGCCGACGCGCACGGCAACTACCGCTTCGGTTTCACCCTGCTCGCGGTGCTCGCCGGCCTCGGCTCATTGTTCTTCCTGTTTGCCAAAAAGCCCACGCGGCCGGCGATTTGACCTGAAGTAGAATCGGCCGCAGGGGGTAGGAGATTTTCATGATGAGAAAAGCACTGGTCGCCGCGGGCGCGATCGCCGCGCTCGCGGCATGCGACACGACGGTGAAGAAGTCCGAGCTGGAGTCGGTGAACTACGGGCCGCGCCCGCAGCACTGGCAGGCGGCGATACGCGACTACCTGAAGATCCGCCTGCGCGACCCGCAGGCGGCGGTGGTCGAGTTCCGCGCCGGGCCGCAGCAGCTGTTCCAGCGCGAGACGCCGCTGCGCCGCCAGCAGTGGGGCTGGGCGGTCTGCGTGTGGGTGAACGACAAGAACAAGCAGGGCGCCTTCGAGGGCTTCTACCCGATGAGCGTGATGATCCGCGACGAGAAGATCGAGCACGTCAACGGCGGCCCGGACGACGACAACCTGGTCGGCAACCGCTACGCGCGCGAGCACTGCGAGCAGCTCGGCGCGCCGTTCAAGAAATGACCGCCGCCCCGGCGGCGAGCCGGCTCTACAAGCCGGCGGTAGCGCTCGACTTCTTCAAGTCCGGCGGCAAGCCCGAGCGCGTCGCCGCCGGCGGGGTGATCTTCGCCGAGGGCAAGAGGGGGCTGCTGTTCGGCGACAAGATGTACCTGCTGATCAGCGGCGAGGTCGAGCTGCAGGCGAAGAAGAAGCCGATCGCCACCCTCAAGGCGGGCGAGATCTTCGGCGAGCTGGCGGCGATCGACGGCGCGCCGCGCACCGCCAGCGCGGTGGCGAAGACGCCCTGCAAGCTGATCGGCCTGGACGAGAAGCAGTTCTACGCCGCGCTGCGCAAGAAGCCGGCCTTCGCGCTGATGGTGATGAGCGTGATGATCGGCCGGCTGCGCGACACCATCACGCGCCTCGCCGCCGCCGGCGACATGTCGGAGAAGGAAGCGAGCAAGGAGTCGGTCACCTTCAAGCCGAAGATGCTGGCCGACCTGGTGCGCGGGCTGGCCGACGACCCGCCGGTGTTCTTCCTGCAGGGCAAGCAGATCATGCAGGCCGGGCAGACCGGGCTGCGCATGTACGCCATCGTCGAGGGCAAGGTGACGGTGACCATCGGCGGCCGGGTGGTCGAGCGCCTCGGCCCGGGCGGCGTGTTCGGCGAGGCGGCGCTGGTCGACCAGTCGACGCGGCTCGCCAGCGCGGTGGCCGAGACCGACTGCTCGCTGCTCGCGATAAGCAGGCAAGCCTTTATGGCGCTTGTAAAAGTGAGCCCGCAGTTCGCCGACGCGATCCTCGCTTCGCTCGCCGAGCGCATGCGCTTCCTCACCGGCCGGCTGCAGTAGGCAGTAGACTAGGGTAATGAGCGCTCCAGCCAATCAACCCCCAGCCGTAAAGAACGCCGCCCGCGCCGACCCGCTCGCCGAGCTGGCGGAGAAGATCTACATCCAGCTCGCCGCGCGCGTGTACGGCAACCTCGCCGGCGGCGACGTGAAGAAGCCCGATCCCAAGGCGCTCGCCGCGTACGCCTACAAGATCGCCGAAGGCTTCGACCAGGCGTCGAGGGAAACCGACCGCGCCAAGGCGGCGATCGAGGCGGAGAACAAGGCCAAGGTCAAGCTCGACGAGGTCGATCTGTCGAGCGTGTTCGGCGCAACCAAGAAATAGTCATGAACCTCGTTCGCTGCGCCATCGCTGCGCTTGCCTTCTGCGCCGTGCCAGGTATTGCCGCAGCGCAAAGCTATCCGAACAAGCCGATCCGCCTGATGGTGCCGTTCCCGCCGGGAGGCTCGACCGACATCGTCGCCCGCATCGTGGCGCAGAAGCTCGGCACGCAGCTCGGGCAGCAGGTGGTGATCGAGAACCGCG
>DASUZH010000262.1:0-4832 GCA_036376975.1 Burkholderiales bacterium
TCAGGGCGTAGGCGAGAAGGTGGCGCTGCTGACCGACGGGCGCTTCTCGGGCGCGACGCGCGGCATGATGATCGGCTACGTGTCGCCCGAAGCCGCGACCGGCGGGCCGCTGGCGCTGGTGAAGAACGGCGACGTGATCGCAATCGACGCCGAGGCGGGCAGGATCAGCCTGAAGATCTCCGCGGCCGAGCTGCAGAAGCGCAGGAAGGCCTGGAAGCCGAAGCGCGCCGTGCACAACCACGGCGTGCTCGAGAAATACGCCAAGCTGGTCGGCTCCGCGCACCTCGGCGCGGTCACGCACGAGAAATAAATGGGGACAGACCCCATTTTTCTCATCTAGTCCCGACTACTTCCGCGTCGCGAGCACCACGCCGGCGACGATGGTGACGATGCCGATTGCGTGGAAGGCGCCGAAGGTTTCGCCCAGGAATGCGATGGCGAGGAGCGTGCCGAAGGTCGGCAGCAGATAGAGCGTGAAGCCGGCGGCGTTCGCGCCCACGATCGCGACGCCGCGGTTCCAGAGCAGGAAGGAGCCCACCGACGCGGCGAGGCCCATGTAGAGCACGGCAATCGCCTGCGCGGCGGTCGGCACCTGAGGCTGCTCCCGCAGCACCTGGAATGCGTAGGCGGGCGCCAGGAACAGCACGCCGGCCACCGACAGCACAAAGAGGAAATGCACGCCGCCCAGCTCCGGCGGGCGGCGCTTGAGCAGCACCGAGTACACGCCCCAGATCGCGATCGCCAGCACGATCCACGCGTCGCCCGAGCGGAACTGGAGCTGGCGCAGCGTGGCGAGCTCGCCATGCGAGAGGATGACCAGGATGCCGGCGACGCAAACGAAGAAGCCCGCGAACTGCCGCAGCGTCGCGCGCTCGCCCTCGAGCAGCCAGGCGAACAGTAGGATGAACAGCGGGCCCGAGCAGTTGATCAGCACGGCGTTCACCGCGGTGGTCGACTGCAGGCCGAGGTAGACCAGGCTCTGGAAGATCGAGACGCTCAGGACCGCGAGCAGGGCGAGGATCCCGGCGTGCCGCCGGATCACCTCGCGCTTCGCCGCCAGGCCGCGCAGCGCGAAGGGCGCGAGCACCACGACCGCGATCACCCAGCGGTAGAAGTTGAGCGAGACCGGATCGAACACGTCGCGTAGCGCCCGGCCGAGTACCCAGTTGCCGGCCCAGAACAGGTTCGCGAGCGCGAGGAAGGCGAACGCCGAGGCGCGGGAATCCCGCACTAAGTGAGAAAAATGGGGTCCGTCCCCATTTATTTTGCGCGCCGCGCCCAGTAGGCGAAGGTCCCCCGTACGATCGAGGGCTGCAGCAGGAAGTCGCGCGCCTCCTCGGCGAGAGCGGGCTTCACTTCCTTGTAGCCGCCGGCCGCCATGGCGCGCAGCTGCATGCGCGCGGCGCGCTCGAAGAACACCGCGAGGTAGGTGGCCTCTTCGACTGAATCTCCAGTCGTCAAGAGACCATGGTTGGCGAGCAGGATGCACTTTGCATCGCCCAGCGCACCGGAAATGATGCGGCCCTCGTCGTCGGCTACCGGAACGCCGGGCCACTCGGGCAGGTGCGCGGTGCCGTGGAGCATCGCGCTATCCATATGGATGGTTTTCAGGGGTTTCCCCGTGGCCGCGAGAGCCGAAGCGTATGGAGCGTGTGTATGCACTATGGCTTGAACGTCCGGCCGCTTCTTGTATATCCAGATGTGAAAGCGAACGCCGGGATTGGGGCGTCCACCGCGCAAGGGTTTCAGGTCTTCGTCAACCAGGACCATCCGCTTCGCAGTGGCTTCCTCGAAGCCGTAGCCGAACTGCAGCGTCCACCAGGCACCCGGTTTCTTTGCGCGCGCGGTGACCTGGCCGGCGAGGCCGGATTCATGGCCTTCCGCGGCGAGGATGCGGCAGCAGGAGGCAAGCGATTCTTCCGTCGAGAGATCGAGCTCGGGCAGGTCCGCGTCCATCTCCTTGCTTACCCGCTCGATGAAGTGGGCCTTGTTCACTTCATCAGGCTCGGCAGGTAGAGCGAGATGATCGGGAAGGCGACCAGGATGGCGAGGCGCACGATGTCCGCGGTGATGAACGGCAGCACGCCGCGGAAGATGGTGCGCGTGCCGACCTGCGGCAGCAGCGTGTTGAGCACGAACAGGTTCATGCCCACCGGCGGGCTGATGAGGCCGATCTCCACCACCACCACGATCAGGATGCCGAACCAGATCGGGTCGACGCCCAGGCTGACGACCAGCGGAAAGAAGATGGGGACCGTCAGCAGGATCATCGACAGCTCTTCCATCGCCGTGCCGAGCAGCACGTAGAACACCATGATCGCGCCCACCACGACGACCGGGCTGACGCCGAGCCCCTTGACGAAGGCCTTCAGGTCGCTCGGCATCGAGGTGATGTTGACGAACTCGGCGAACATCAGCGCGCCGATCAGGATCAGGAACAGCATCGAGGTGGTGCGCGCGCTCTCCACCAGCGACGCGTAGAGAGCCTGCCACGTGAGGCTGCGCCGGGCGAGGGCGAAGATCAGCGCGCCGAAGGCGCCGACGCCGGCCCCCTCCACCGCGGTGAAGACGCCGCCGTAGATGCCGCCCATCACCAGGGTGAAAAGGGCGATCACGCTGGTGATGCCCTTGAAGATGAGCGACAGGGCGAACACCGCGATCGCGCCGAGCACCGCCGCGTCGTCGGCCGGCAGCCAGCCGAGCTGCGCGGCGCCGACCACCGCGACGCCCACCGCGGCGAACCAGCCGACGCCGTCCAGCGTGTCGAAGCGCTGCTTCCAGGTCAGGCGCTCGCCGCGCGGCCCGGCTTTCGGGTCGCGCCAGGTGACCCACTGCACGGCGAAGCAGAGCAGCACCGTGGCGAGGATGCCGGGCAGGACGCCCGCGGCGAACAGCTTGCCGATGCTGGTGCCGGTCATGATGCCGTAGATCACCATGATGGTGGAGGGCGGGATGAGGATGCCGAGCGTGCCGCCGGAGGCGATCGCGCCGGCGGCGAGGCGGTCCGAATAGCCGAACTGCTTCATCGACGGGTACGCAACCTTGGCGAAGGTGGCGGCGGTGGCGATCGACGAGCCGCAGATCGCGCCGAAGCCGGCGCAGCCGACGATGGTGGCCATCGCGAGGCCGCCGCGCAGGTGGCCGATGAAGGCGTAGGCGGCGCGGTACAGCTCCTGCGACATGCCGGCGCGCGTGACCAGGTTGCCCATCAGGATGAACAGCGGCACCACCGACAGCGCGTAGTTGCGGCCGGTCTCGTATGCCTGCGTCTGCGCCATGGCAAAGGCGGGCGCCCAGTTCCAGCCGCGCATGTATGCATAACCAACTACGCCGACGACTCCCATCGAGAGCGCGATCGGCAGGCGCAGGAATGCGAGCAGAAGCATGCAGGCCAGGCCGATCAGGGATTCGGTCATGGCCTCACGTGGTCCCGATGGGGCCGCGCGGCGCGACGGGCGCGAACACCTTGAAGCTGTGCACCAGCGCGGTGACGGCGAGCATTACCGACATGAAGTAGACGAACGGCCCGGCGATGATCTCGAGCACCTGTGTGGTGTCGCCGTAGACGCGGCCGGCCTTGATCCAGACCTGCCAGGCGAGGAAGAACATGATCGCCGCGCAGATGGCGTGCATCATGCGCATCCAGGGAACGACGAGGCGCGCCGGCAGCATGCGGTCGATGAAGTCCATGGTGACGTGCTCGTCGGCGTGCGACACCAGCGGCAGGCCGGCGAAGATCAGCACCAGCAGCAGCAGCTCGGTGATCTCGAAGCCGCCGCGGATCGGCCAGTTGAGCAGGTAGCGCGCCACCACGTCGGCGAAGGTGAGCAGCATCATGCAGCCGAGAAGGATGGAGGCCGCGATGCCCAGCACGGCATCGGCCTGCCTCTCCCACTTGTGCTCGGGCGCGCTCACAAAATAAAAGAGCACGGCGGCGAGCCGTGCCCCTTTATCTTAGAGTATTACTTGCCGGCCGCGACTTTCTTCAGCTCGGCGTGGAAGTCGTCCAGCACCGCCTTGGCGTTGAGGCCCTTGTGCTTCTCGTTGGCCTTCTTGATCCAGTCGTCGATGATCGGCGCGGAGCGCTTCTTGGCTTCCGCCTGCATCGCCGCGTCCGCGGTGATGACCTTGGCGCCGGCCGCCTTGAGGGCGTTCAGGCCGACCTGGTCGGCCTTGTCCCACGACTGGCCGTTGCTGCGCGCCGCGTACTCGCCGGAGAACTTCTCGATGATCGCCTGGTCCTGCTTGGCGAGCTTGTTCCACTTGTCCTCGTTCATGAAGAAGCCGAAGGACGAGCTGTACAGGCCGCCGGGGAAGATGGTGCCCTGGCCGATCACCTTGTCGAGCTTGAACGAGACGATCGACTCGAGCGGGAAGAACACGCCGTCGGCGACCCCGGAGTTGAGCAGCTCGTAGGACTCCGGCGCCGGCTTGAAGAACGGCGAGCCGCCCAGCACCGTGATCACCTCGGCCGAGATGCCGCCGCCGGTGCGGATCTTCAGGTTCTGGAAGTCGGCCAGGCTGTTGATCTGCTTCTTGGTGAACATCTGGCCGGGGCCGTGGGTCCACACCGCGAGCAGCTTGACGCCCTTGTACTCGCCGTACTTCTGGAAGTACTTCCAGTGGATGCGCGAGAAGGCGACCGAGTTGACCTAGGCGGTGTTGCCGGCGCCGGGCAGCTCGGCCATCAGCGGCAGGATGTGGCGCGCCGGCGTGTAGCTGGCGGTCACGTACGAAAGGTCGACCAGGCCGTCGCGCACGGCGTCGAAGGTTCCCGGCGGCGCGGCCGGCGCCTTCGGCAGGCCCTGGAACTTGACGCGGCCGCCGGTGGC
>DASUZH010000263.1:0-7227 GCA_036376975.1 Burkholderiales bacterium
CCCACACCACCGCCGCGGTCAAGATGTGGCCGGTTGCGCCGTACGCGGCGCCCGGCGACCCGCGCCGCCCGCTCAACCAGCTGCTCGAGGCCGACGTCGTGTACGTGCGCGACTTTTCGCGGCTCGAGGCGCTGGACGCGGAGCAGCTGAAGCACCTCGCGCTGATCGCGCACCACTGCTACCAATCCCACGACCTCGCGCTGCGCTGCGTGACGGAGCTCGAGCGGCGCGGCGCCGCCGCGAAGGGATCGCCGCAGCGCTACCTGCAGTCCCTGCCGGCATAGCGTGCAGCCGCTCGACCGGCTATTTGCGACGCTGGCCTACCCGTGGGACGTGCTGCTGCCGTCCGCGGTCTGGCTCGCGATCTGCGCCGCGGCGCTCGCCGGCATGGCGCTGCTGCTGCGCCGGCGTGGCCACCCGGCTCCGGTCCGCGCCCTGCGTCCCGCGCTCTGGATCGCCATCGGCGACATGCTGGTCTGGCTGGCGATCTTCGTCGGGCGGACCCTGAACGAAGGCCCCTCGCCGATCTGGCTGATTCCGCTCGAGGCGCCGTACGCGGTAGCGCGCCACGCGATCGACGCGCTGCTGTGGTACGTGGTCGGAGTGAGCGGCGCGATCGATCACGACCAGCTGTTCCGCGGCTTCATGCACTGGGACGGCAGCCTGCCGGTGCTCACCGCGGCGCTGCTCAACGAAGCCGCGTTCATCGCGCTCGCCGCGGGCGCGGTCATCTGCGCCCGCTGGCGGCGGCCGCAGTAGGTGGGCCGGGCCTGAGCAACCCCTACCAGCCGTCGAAGGCGCCGGTCCGCGACCTCCAGCACGCGCACCCGCTTCCGCTGGTGGTGCGCATCTTTCGCGCCATCGTGGCTGCAGGCGATGTCGTGGGCGCGGTCATCGTGCTGCTGCTCGGATTCCTCATCGGGAGCCAAGGGGGTGAGATCGGCTTCGTGGTCATCCTGGCATGTCTTGCAGCGCTGTTCATCGCGAGCGCTGTGGCGCTGGCCTCTCGCGAACTCGCGTGGCCGCTGTTCATCGCGCTGATTGCGGTCAACACCCTACCGGCCTTGCTCGTTGCCTATGCGGTAGTTGCCGACGTCTTGGGAGTTGGGGGCATCATCCCCTTCGCAATGCCCGTGCTCGCCCTGCTCAACATCGTGGCGCTTGTAGCAGTCAGGCTGGCACCGAGATACAGCTAGCGCCCGCGCGCTTTAGCAATGGCCCAGGAGATCAGCGGCCAGAACAGCAGGAACAGCGCGAGCGTGGTGATGCCGCCGACCAGCGCCTTGGAGAAGAAGATCGACATGTCGCCCTGCGACATCAGCATCGCCTGGCGGAAGGACGACTCGGCGTTGTCGCCCAGCACGATCGCCAGCACCAGCGGCGCGAGCGGGTACTGCAGCTTCTTGAACATGTAGCCGAGGATGCCGAACACCACCATCATCCAGACGTCGAAGATCGCGTTCTTCACCGTGAAGGAGCCGATGGCGCAGATCACCATGATGATCGGCGCGATCACCGAGAACGGCACGCGCAGGATGGCGGCGAACAAGGGTACGCAGGTGAGCACCACGATCAGGCCGGCGATGTTGCCGAGGTACATCGAGGCGATCAGGCCCCAGACGAAGTCCTTCTGCTCGACGAACAGCAGCGGGCCGGGCTGCAGGCCCCAGATCATCAGGCCGCCGAGCAGCACCGCCGCGGTCGGCGAGCCCGGCACGCCGAGCGTGATCATCGGCAGCAGCGCCGCGGTGCCGGCGGCGTGCGCCGCGGTCTCCGGCGCCACCACGCCCTCCACCTTGCCGGTGCCGAACTTGTCGCCGTCGGGCGAGAAGCGGCGCGCCACGCCGTAGCTCATGAACGAGGCCGGCGTCGCGCCGCCGGGCACGATGCCCATGAAGCAGCCGACCGCGGAGGAGCGAATCGAGGTCAGCCAGTAGCGCGGCAGCTCCTTCCAGGTCTGCAGCACCACCTTCATGTCGATCTTCGCCTTCGCGCCTCTGAATTCGAGGCCCTCTTCGAGGGTGAGCAGGATCTCGCCGATGCCGAACAGGCCGATGACCGCCACCAGGAAGTCGAAGCCGGTGAGCAGGTGCACCGAGCCGAAGGTCAGGCGCAGCGTGCCGGTCACCGTGTCGGTGCCGACCGCGGCCAGCGCGAAGCCGAGCATCATCGCGGCGAGCGTCTTGAACGGCGGCTCCTTGCTGGTGCCGATGAACGCGCAGAAGGTGAGCAGGTAGACGGCAAAGAACTCCGGCGGGCCGAAGGCGAGCGCGAAGTTGGCGACGATCGGCGAAAGGAAGGTGATCACCACCACCGCGACGAACGCGCCGACGAACGACGAGGTGAACGCCGCGGTGAGCGCGGCACCGGCACGGCCCTGCTGCGCGAGCGGGTAGCCGTCGAAGGTGGTGGCCACCGACCAGGGCTCGCCCGGGATGTTGAATAGGATCGAAGTAATGGCGCCGCCGAACAGCGCGCCCCAATAGATGCAAGAGAGCAGGATGATGGCGGACGTGGCGCCGCCCGGCTGCTGCGCCATGCCGAAGGTGAGCGGCAGCAGAATGGCGACGCCGTTCGCGCCGCCCAGGCCCGGCAGCACGCCGATGATCACGCCGAGGATCACGCCGGTGAACATCAGCACCACGTTCTTCAGCGACAGCGCGACGCCGAAGCCGTGGATCAGCGACTGTATCTCGTCCACTAGCCCAGCCCCAGCAGGTTCTCCAGCGGCCCCTTAGGCAGCGGCACCTGGAACCACTTCTCGAAGATCAGGTAGAACACCACCGCCGCGCCGACGCTCACCACCACCACCTTCCACCACGCGTACTTGCCGAGCCAGCGCATGAAGAAGGCGATGAACAGCGTCGAGGCGAGGTAGATGCCGAGCCGGTAGCCGCCGACGCCGCCGATGGCGAAGGCGTAGATCGCGGTCGGCACCAGCACGGTGAGCACCATCTTCAGCTGGCCGACCTCGACGAAGGTCTTGTTCTTCGCCGCCGGCACCATCGCCGCGCGCGCCGCGTTGATCAGCGCCGAGACGCAGATGATCAGGCCGACGTAGAACGGGAAGTAGCCCGGCCGCGGGCCGTCGTCGGCCCAGCCCGAGCCGAGGCGCTGGCTGTCGACGATCACCACCGCGCCGACGGCGAAGAACAGGGCGGCGACCGCCAACTCCGCGCTGCGGACGCGAAACGCCGCCCGGCCCTGCTGGCCCTCCGACATGCTGCCCCCTTCCCCTTTTATGGTCGCGCGGCGGCTATGCTGCCGCCGCTGCCGCTATTTGCCGGCGATGAAGCCGGCCGCCTTCATCAGCGAGATGTGGCGCGCTTCTTCCCTCGCCACCCAGTCGGCGTACTCCTTGCCCTTGAGCGTGGTGGTGTTGAACGCGCCTTCCTCCATCAGCTTCTTCCACTCCGGCGTCGCCATCACCTTGCCGAACAGGTCGACGTAGTACTGCACCTGCGCCGGCGTCACGCCCGGCGCCATGAAGATGCCGCGCAGCATCAGGTAGTCGACGTCGAGGCCGGCCTTGTTGCACACCGGGATGTCGGCCCACGACATCTTGTCGGTGACCTTCTCCTTGTAGGGCAGCGGCTTCTGGTCGAACACGCACAGCGGCCGCAGGTTGCCGGCGCGCCACTGCGCCACCGCCTCGATCGGGTTGTTGACCGTCGAGTCGACGTGCCCGCCGACCAGCTGCGTGGCCACCGCGCCGCCGCCCTTGAACGGGATGTAGGTGAACTTGGCGCCGGTGCGCTGCTCGATGGCGGCGGTGATGATCTGGTCCTCCTGCTTGGCGCCGGTGCCGCCCATCTTCATCTTGCCCGAGCCGGCCTTCTTCGCCGCCTCGATGTACTCCTTCGGCGTCTTGTAGGGCGTCTTGGCGTTCACCCACAGCACGAAGTTGTCGAGCGCCAGCATCTGCACCGGCGTCAGGTCGCGCCAGTTGAACGGCACCGCGGTGGCGAGCGGCGTGGTGAACAGGTTCGACAGCGTGATGATGATCTTGTGCGGGTCGCCCTGCGCGCCCTTCACGTCGAGGAAGCCCTCGGCGCCGGCGCCGCCCGCCTTGTTGATCGGCAGCAGCGACTGCTTCATCAGGCCGTGCTTGGCGACGATGCCCTGGACGGCGCGCGCCATCTGGTCGGCGCCGCCGCCGGTGCCGGCAGGGATGATGAACTCGACGTTCTTGGTGGGCTCCCACGCCTGCGCCTGGACTGCGAAAGGCGCGACTGCGAGAGCGGTGGCTACGACGATGCGGCTGACTTTCATGACTCCTCCTCCTACGAAGAAGCTTGTGTCCCTTATTGTGCTTGTACGCCCCTGGGGATTGACCTTGACGGCGATCAAGAGTTCGTTGCGCCGCTCTCGCTGGCGGCTCTTTGCTTCTGTTCTTTGCGCTTCGCAAGCCAGCTGCCGAGCGCGATGGTGATCGCCGCGCCGACCAGGCCGACCATGATCTCCAGGCTGAGGCCGCCGACGCGCGGCTTGCCCGCCTCGTCGAACGCCACGCCGAGGCCGCCGAGCCAGCCCTTCAGCACCGGGTCGGTGACCAGCATCTCGCCGGCGACGAAGCCGAGCAGGCCGCCGCCGACGGTGATGATCACCGGCCAGCGCTCCATCAGCTTGAGCAGCATGGTGGAGCCGAAGATCACCAGCGGGATCGAGATGGCGAGGCCGAGCACCAGCAGCAGGTAGCTGCCCTGCGCCGCGGCAGCGACTGCGATGACGTTGTCGATGCTCATCACCAGGTCGGCGATCAGGATCGTTTTAATCGCGTTGATCAGGTTGTCGCTGGCGTTGACGTCCTCGCCGCCGTCCTCCGGCACCAGCAGCTTGATGCCGATCCAGAACAGCAGCACGGCGCCGACCAGCTTCAGCCACGGCAGCGTCAGCAGGGCGACAGCAAAGATGGTGAGGATGATCCGCATCACCACCGCGGCGCCCGAGCCCCACAGCACGGCGGCCTTCTGCTGCCTGGCGGGCAGCGAGCGCGCGGCGAGCGCGATCACCACCGCGTTGTCGCCGGACAGGATGATATTGACGCCGATGATCTTGAGCAGGCCGATCCAGAACGCCTGCGTAGCGAGTTCCTCGAGCATCGGCTTATTCTAGAACAGGCCGACGACCTTGCCGTCGATCAGGTCGATCTTCTCCGCCGAGGGCACCTTCGGCAGGCCGGGCATGGTCATGATGTCGCCGCAGATCATCACCACGAACTCGGCGCCGGCGGCGAGGCGCACCTCGCGCACGTTCACCACGTGGTTCGACGGCGCGCCGCGCAGCGCGGCGTCGGTGGAGAACGAGGACTGCGTCTTCGCCACGCACACCGGGAAGTGGCCGTAGCCGTCGTCCTGCAGCTTCTTGATCTGGCCGCGCACCTTGGCGTCGGCGGTGACCTCGGAGGCGCGGTACACCTTCTTCGCGATCTTGTTGATCTTGTCCCACAGCGGGTCGGCGTCCTCGTAGACGAAGCTCGGCTTGGACGGCTGCTCGCACAGCCCGACCACGATCTTCGCCAGCTCGGCGGCGCCCTTGCCGCCGTCGCCCCAGTGCGTGGCCGTAACGACCTGGGCGCCAAGTTTTCGCATTTTTTCCGAAACCAATTTCAATTCGGCATCCGTATCGAACGTGAACCGGTTGATCGACACCACGCAGGGGATGCCGTACACCTTGGACACGTTCTCGACGTGGCGCTCGAGGTTGACGATGCCCTTCTCCAGCGCGGCGAGGTTCTCCTTGCTCACTTCCTTCACGTCGACGCCGCCGTGGTACTTGAGCGCGCGCATGGTGGCGACGATCACCGCCGCGCTCGGCCGCAGGCCGGTCTTGCGGCACTTGATGTCGAGGAACTTCTCCGCGCCGAGATCCGCCCCGAAGCCGGCCTCGGTGACGACGTAATCCGCCAGCTTCAGCGCCGACTGGGTGGCGAGCACCGAGTTGCAGCCGTGCGCGATGTTGGCGAACGGACCGCCGTGCACGAAGGCGGGATTGTTTTCCAGGGTTTGCACCAGGTTCGGCGCCAGCGCGTCCTTCAGCAGCACGGTCATGGCGCCGTGCGCCTTGAGGTCCTTGGCCTTGACGGGCTTCTGGTCCCGCGTATAGCCGACCACGATGTTGCCGAGCCGGTTCTTCAGGTCGTCGAGCGAAGTGGACAGGCAGAAAATCGCCATCACCTCGGAGGCCACCACGATGTCGAAGCCGTCCTGGCGCGGGAAGCCGTTGGCGGTGCCACCGAGCGCGATGGTGATGTCGCGCAGCGAGCGGTCGTTCATGTCGAGCACCCGCTTCCACTGGATGCGGCGGATGTCGATGCCGAGCTCGTTGCCGTGGTTGATGTGGTTGTCGAGCAGCGCGGCGAGCAGGTTGTTGGCGAGCTGGATGGCGCCGAAGTCGCCGGTGAAGTGCAGGTTGATGTCCTCCATCGGCACGATCTGCGCGTAGCCGCCGCCGGCGGCGCCGCCCTTCACGCCGAACACCGGGCCGAGCGAGGGCTCGCGCAGGCAGATGATCGCCTTCTTGCCGATGTGGTTGAGCGCGTCGCCCAGCCCCACGGTGGTGGTGGTTTTTCCTTCGCCGGCCGGGGTCGGGCTGATCGCGGTGACCAGGATCAGCTTGCCGTCCTTCTTGCCCTTCAGGCTGTCCAGGTAGCCGAGCGATACCTTGGCCTTGTAGTGCCCGTAGGGCTCCAGGTGCTCCTCGCCGATACCCAGTTTTGCGCGCGCCACTTCGGCGATGCGCTTCATTTTGGCTGCCTGGGCGATTTCGATGTCCGACGGCATTGCGCTTCCCCTCCCGGTCTTGGATGCAAGATTTTGAAATAACCCCGCCGGCCGGGCTCTTGACCGCCGTCAACCGGCAAAATTTTGTTTTGTAAGGGTTCCTGCGCCAGCGGCTTGACTAAGATCAAGCCAATCGCTTGACGGTGATCAAGCCCGCCAAGACAATCCGATAAGGGAGGAGAGACCCTATGTTGAAGCTCAGCCTGGCCGCCGGCGCCCTTGCGCTCGCGGCGGCCGCCGCCCACGCCCAGCCGGTGCCCGGCGTCACCGCGAGCACCATCGTGATCGGCCAGTCGGCGCCGCTCACCGGCGCCAACGCCGAGCTCGGCAACGACATCCGCAACGGCGCGCTCGCCTACTTCGCCAAGGTCAACGCCGCCGGCGGCGTGCACGGCCGCAAGATCGAGCTCGCCTCGCTCGACGACGCCAACCAGGTGCCGCGCTC
>DASUZH010000264.1:0-2501 GCA_036376975.1 Burkholderiales bacterium
GCAGCCCGACAAGAAGGCGGCCGAAGGCTGGAACAAGTTCATCGTCACCGTGATGTACGCGCAGGCGTGCAGCGGCAAGATGAAGCCCGAGGAAGCCGTGAAGTGGGCGGCGGGCGAGCTCGGCAAGATCTACACCTGAGCGCTTCCTGATGGAAGGCATTACCGCGCCAGGCGGGGGCCGTGCGCGCGTCTCCCGCCTGACGCGCGTCCTGGAGAGCGAGAAGCTGCTCGCCGCCGCCCTGCTCGCGCCCGGGGTGGCGATCCTCGTCATCTTCATCGCCTACCCGTTCGTGATGGCGCTGTGGTACTCGCTCACCAGCATGCGCGTCGGCGAGGCCGGCGAGTTCGTCGGCCTCGCCAACTTCGCCAAGGCGATCAACGACACCATCTTCCAGATGGCGTTCAAGAACACGGTGTTCTACACGTTCTGGGCGACCGTCTTCAAGCTGGCGCTCGGCATGTGGCTCGCGCTGCTGCTCAACCGGCACTTCCGCTTCAAGCGCGTCATCCGCGCCACCATGCTGCTGCCGTTCATCATCCCGACGGTGCTGTCCGCGTTCGCCTGGCGCTGGATGTTCGATCCGACCTTCAGCGTCATGAACTGGGCCCTGTACCACGGCGGCATGATCACCGACCGCCTGCCGTTCCTCTCCAGCGGCGACTGGGCGATGTGGTGCGCGGTGGCGGTCAACACCTGGCGCGGCATGCCGTTCTTCGCCATCACCCTGCTCGCCGGGCTGCAGACCATCAGCCCCGACCTGCACGAGGCGGCGGCGCTCGACGGCGCCAATGCCTGGCACCGCTTCTGGCACGTCACCTGGCCGCTGCTCCTGCCGGTCACCCTGGTGGTGGTGGTGTTCTCGGTGATCCAGACCTTCTCCGACTTCCAGCTGATCTACGTGCTGACCGGCGGCGGGCCCGCCAACTCGACGCACCTGATCGCCACCTACGCCTACCAGATCGGCATCGGCTCGGGCCTGCTCGGCGAAGGCGCGGCGCTGTCGCTGTTCATGTTCCCGGTGCTGTTCGCGGTGGTGTGGGTGCAGCTGCGCTACCTGAAAAGAATGGAGAACGCCTGAGATGCTGATCGAGCGCAAGTGGAAGAAATGGGTCTACTTCTACCTGCCGATGGCGGTGTTCATCGTGTTCACGCTGTTCCCGTTCTACTGGATGGCGGTGACCGCGTTCCGCCCCGACCCGGAGCTCTACCGCACCTGGCGCCAGCCCAACGCCTCGCCGCTGTGGACCCTCGAGCCGACGCTCGAGCACATCAAGGGCCTGCTGCAGACCACCGCCTTCCCGACCTGGCTGTGGAACACGATGCTGATCGCCATCGTGTCGACCATCATCTCGCTGATCTGCGGCATGTTCGCCGGCTACGCGCTGGCGCGCCTCAGGTTCCGCGGCTCGGAGTTCCTCGGCACCGCGATCTTCATCACCTACCTGGTGCCGCAGACGCTGCTGTTCATCCCGCTCGCCGACATCATCCGCGGCATGCAGCTCGGCAACACGCCGTGGGCGCTGATGCTCACCTACCCGACCATCCTGATCCCGTTCTGCACCTGGCTGCTGATGGGCTACTTCAAGACCATCCCGAAGGAGCTGGAGGAATGCGCGCGCATCGACGGCGCGACGCGCTTCGGCGCGATGGTGCGCATCATCTTCCCGGTGGCGATCCCCGGCATCCTGTCGGCGGGCATCTTTGCCTTCACGCTGTCGTGGAACGAGTTCATCTACGCGCTGGTGTTCATGGCTTCGGCCGACCAGAAGACGGTCCCGGTGGGCGTGATCTCCGAGCTGATCCGCGGCGACATCTTCTTCTGGGGCCAGCTGATGGCGGGCGCCCTGCTCGGCTCGGTTCCGGTCGCCATCGTCTATTCCTTCTTCGTCGAGTACTACGTCACCGGGCTGACCGGCTCCGTCAAAGGTTAAAGGGCAGGGTTGAAATGGCCGACGTCAGCATCCGCCAGCTGAACAAGAAGTACGACAACGGCTTCCACGCCGTGAAGGACGTCAACCTCGAGATCCGCGACAAGGAATTCGTCGTGCTGGTCGGCCCCTCGGGCTGCGGAAAGACGACCACGCTTCGCATGCTGGCGGGGCTGGAGGAAATCACCTCGGGCGAGATCCGCATCGGCGAGCAGGTGGTGAACGACCTGCCGCCGATGGACCGCAACATCGCGATGGTGTTCCAGAACTACGCCCTCTACCCGCACAAGACCGTGTACGACAACATGGCCTTCGGCCTGCAGATGCGCGGCTACAAGAAGGACGAGATCGGGCTGCGGGTGCGCGAGGCCGCCGCCATCCTCGGCATCGAGAGCCTGCTCGAGCGCAAGCCGCGCCAGCTGTCCGGCGGGCAGCGCCAGCGCGTCGCGGTCGGCCGCGCCATCGTGCGCCACCCGCAGGTGTTCCTGTTCGACGAGCCGCTCTCCAACCTGGACGCCAAGCTGCGCGTGCAGATGCGCGTCGAGCTGAAGCGCCTGCACGAGCAGCTCGAG
>DASUZH010000265.1:0-5015 GCA_036376975.1 Burkholderiales bacterium
CCCGTACCTGATCCTGCCGTTCCTCGGCTCGAGCACGCTGCGCGACACCGGCGGCCTGGCGCTCGACTACTATTTCGCGCCGCTGCCCGAGGTGCGGCCGATCGCGCTGCGCAACACGCTCTACGGCGTGTACTTCGTCAACACGCGCGCCGAATTGCTCGAGGCGAGCAGCATCCTCGAGCAGGCTGCGCTCGACCGCTACGTCTTCCAGCGCGACGCGTACCTGCAGCGCCGCCGCAACCTGATCTACGACGGCAGCCCGCCGCGCGAGCGCGAGGAAGAGGTCAACGAACCGCCCCCTCAAAGCGTTAAATGACTATGCGAAAACTTCTTGCACTGCTTGCCATCGTTTCCGTCCTGCCGCTCGCGCACGCGCAGGAGGCCACCGCGCCCGACGTGCTGGTGAAGAACGTCACCCTCGAGGTGGTCGACATCATCGCCAAGGACAAGGAGATCCGCTCGGGCGACCGCGCCAAGCTGATCGGCGTGATCGACGCGAAGGTGCTGCCGCACTTCAACTTCGCCTCGATGACCGCGCTCGCCATGGGGCAGAACTGGAAGAACGCGACGCCCGAGCAGAAGAAGCAGCTGGTCGACGCCTTCCGCACGCTGCTGGTGCGCACCTACGCCAGCGCGCTCGCCGCCTACAGCGAGCAGAAGTTCGACTTCCGGCCGCTGCGCGCCAAGCCCACCGACACCGACGTCACCGTGCAGGTGCGCGTGATCCAGCCCGGCGCGCAGCCGGTGCCGATCGACTACAGCATGGAGAAGACCGCCGCCGGCTGGAAGGTGTACGACGTGATGGTCGGCGGCGTCAGCCTGGTGGCCAACTACCGCACCGAGTTCGCCAACGTGGTGCGCAACTCCGGCGTCGACGGCCTGATCCGCGACCTGCAGGCGAAGAACAAGTCGCTGGAGCAGAAGAAGTGATCCGCCGCGAGGCCGGCCGCCTGCTGCTGTCCGGGCCGGTCACGCTCGGCAACGTGGCCGAGCTGCTGGAGGCGGGCCGCCGCGAGCTGGCGGCCGACGGCGTGGCCACCGTCGACCTCGCCGGCGTCACCGACCTCGACTCGTCGGCGCTCGCCCTGCTGCTCGCCTGGCTGCGCGATGCGCGCGCCGCCGGCCGCAGCCTCGCCTTCGTCAACCTGCCCGAAGGCCTGCGCACCATCGCGCGCCTGTACGGCGTCGAAGACCTGCTGCCCGCCGCCCGCTGAACGCGATAGAAGTCCGCGGCGTCGAGAAGCGCTATGGCAGGCGCGGCAGCGGCGCACGCGCCCTTGACGGGGTTTCCCTGCAGGTGGCCGAAGGCGAGTTCTTCGGCCTGCTCGGGCCCAACGGCGCCGGCAAGACCACCCTGATCAACGTCATCGCCGGCCTGGTGCGCGCCGACGCCGGCAGCGCGTCGGTGATGGGCGCGGACGTGGTGGCCGCCTACCGGACCGCGCGCCGCATGCTCGGCGTGGTGCCGCAGGAGCTGGTGTTCGACCCGTTCTTCTCGGTGCGCGAGACGCTGCGCATCCAGTCGGGCTACTACGGCATCCGCGGCAACGACGCCTGGATCGACGAGGTGATGCACCACCTCGACCTGACGGCGAAGGCCGACGCCAACATGCGCGCGCTGTCCGGCGGCATGAAGCGCCGCGTGCTGGTCGCGCAGGCGCTGGTGCACAAGCCGCCGGTGATCATCCTCGACGAGCCGACCGCGGGCGTCGACGTCGAGCTGCGCCAGGGCCTGTGGCAGTTCGTGCGGCGCCTGAACCGCGACGGCCATACCATCGTGCTCACCACGCACTACCTGGAGGAGGCCGAGGCGTACTGCAGCCGCATCGCCATGCTGAAGGCCGGGCGCATCGCGGCGCTCGACTCGACCGCCAACCTGCTGAAGAGCTTCTCCGGCTCGCAGATGAAGCTGCAGCTCGACCGCAGCCGGCTGCCCGACGGCTTTCCCGGCGAGGTGGTTTCGCAGGACGGCGCCGTTTTCGTTCTCAAGCTGGGGGACTTCCGGGAGGTCGAAGCCGCGCTGGCGAGGCTGCGCGAAGCCGGCGTCGGAATCGTCGAGATGGAGCTGCAGCCGCCCGACCTCGAGGACGTCTTCCTGCGCATCACCAAGGGCCAATGATCGGCTTCCGGACGCTCCTCTACAAGGAGATGCTGCGCTTCTGGAAGGTGAGCGTGCAGACGGTCGCCGCGCCGGTGCTGACCGCGATCCTGTACCTGGTGATCTTCGGCCACGCGCTGGAGGGCCGCGCCGCCGCCTTCGCCGGCGTCGACTACGCCTCGTTCCTGGTGCCGGGCCTGGTGATGATGAGCGTCCTGCAGAATGCCTTCGCCAACAGCTCCTCCAGCCTGATGCAGTCGAAGATGACCGGCAACATCGTGTTCGTGCTGCTGCCGCCGATCTCCTACGTGGAGTTCTTCGCCGCCTACGTGCTCGCCGCGGTGGTGCGCGGCCTGGTGGTCGGCGCGGGGGTGATGCTGGCGACGGTGTGGTTCGTCGACCTGCGGCTCGAGGCGCCGCTGTGGACCCTGGCGTTCGGCCTGGCCAGCGCGGCGCTGGCCGGCGCGCTCGGCCTGATCGCCGGACTGTTCTCGGAGAAGGTCGACCAGCTCGCCGCGTTCCAGAACTTCGTCATCCTGCCGCTCACCATGCTCGCCGGGGTGTTCTATTCGGTGCATTCGCTGCCGGCGCCGTGGGCGCAGCTGTCGCATTTCAACCCTTTCTTCTACATGGTCGACGGCTTCCGCTACGGCTTCTTCGCCACCGCCGACCTCTCGCCGTGGACCAGCCTGGCGATAGTCGGGACGGTGTTTTTCTTTGTATCGTTGGGCTGCGTGCTACTTCTAAGGTCAGGCTACCGACTCAGATGGTGACTCCAGACAGCGTCCGGCAGGGCATCGCGGCGGGCCTCGCCTGCGAGTACCTCGAGGTGATCGGCGACGGCCAGCACTTCCAGGCGGTCATCGTGTCGGGCGCGTTCGCCGGCAAGAGCCGCGTGCAGCGCCACCAGCTGGTCTACGCGGCGCTCGGCGACCGCATGCGCGAGGAGATCCACGCGCTGTCGATGCAGACCCTGACGCCCGAGGAATGGAATAAGAAAGACAGAATTGGCGGGTAGAACGGCGGCATGGACAAACTGAAGATCAGCGGCGGACGGCCGCTGCGCGGCGAGGTGCGCATCTCGGGGGCGAAGAACGCCGCGCTGCCGATCATGTGCGCCACCCTGCTGGCCGGCGAGCCGCTGCGCCTGTCGAACGTGCCGCAGCTGATGGACATCTCGACCATGGTCAAGCTGCTCGCGCAGATGGGCGTCAGCGTCGATCGCGGCGGTGAAATGGTTTTGCAGTCAAAAGATATTTCCAATCCGGTTGCGCCCTACGAGCTCGTCAAGACCATGCGCGCCTCGGTCCTCGTGCTCGGCCCGCTGCTGGCCCGCTGCGGCCGCGCCAAGGTGTCGCTGCCCGGCGGCTGCGCCATCGGCCAGCGCCCGGTCGACCAGCACGTGAAGGGCCTGCAGGCGATGGGCGCGACGATCTCCGTCGAGCACGGGTACATGCATGCCGAGGCGAAGCGGCTGCGCGGCGCGCGCATCGCGATGGACCTGGTGACCGTCACCGGCACCGAGAACCTGATGATGGCGGCGGCGCTCGCCGAGGGCGAGACGCTGCTCGAGAACGCGGCGCGCGAGCCCGAGGTGGTCGACCTGGCGCGCTGCCTGGCCGCGATGGGCGCGAAGATCGAGGGCGCCGGCACCGACACCATCCGCATCCAGGGCGTGGCCGCGCTGCGCGGCGCGGCGCACCGCGTGATGCCCGATCGCATCGAGACCGGCACCTACCTGGCCGCGGTCGCCGCCACCGGCGGCAAGGTGAAGCTGACCGGCGCCGCGCCCGACACCCTGGGGGCGACCCTCGAGAAGCTGCGCGAAGCTGGTGCGGCAGTAAAAACAGGAGATTCTGAAATTGAAATCGAGGCGGAAGGACGGCCGGCCGCGGTCAGCATCCGCACCGCGCCCTATCCCGGCTTCGCCACCGACATGCAGGCGCAGTTCCTCGCGCTCGACACGGTGGCCGCCGGCACCGCCACCGTCACCGAGACCATCTTCGAGAACCGCTTCATGCACGCGCTCGAGCTGCGCCGCCTCGGCGCCGACATCGGCATCTCGGGCAACACCGCGGTGGTGCGCGGCGTCGAGCGCCTGCAGGGCGCCACGGTCATGGCGACCGACCTGCGCGCCTCGGCCAGCCTGGTGATCGCCGGGCTGGTGGCCGAGGGCGACACCCTGGTCGAGCGCATCTACCACCTCGACCGCGGCTACGAAGCGCTGGAGCGGAAGCTGTCCGCGCTCGGCGCCCGTGTCGAGCGCATTAAATAATGTAGAATCCGGCCCCTCATGGATACGGCACATCATGGCGAGCATCAGCATTGCGCTGTCGAAGGGGCGCATCTTCGACGAGACCGCGCCGCTGCTCGCGCGCGCCGGTATCCGGCCTAAGCAGGACCCCGAGCACTCCCGCAAGCTCATCATCGGCACGAACAAGCGCGACCTGCGCTTGATCGTGGTGCGCGCCTCCGACACCCCGACCTACGTGCAGCACGGCGGCGCCGACATCGGCATCGCCGGGCGCGACGTGCTCGCCGAGCACGGCGGCGAGGGCCTCTACCAGCCGCTCGATCTCGGCATCGCCGCCTGCCGCATGGTGGTGGCGGTGAGGAAGGGCTTCGACTACGCCGGCGCGGTGCGCCAGGGGGCGCGCCTGCGCGTCGCCAGCAAGTACCCGAACATCACGCGCGAGCACTTCGGCGCGAAGGGCGTGCACGTCGACCTGATCCGGCTGTACGGCTCGATGGAGCTCGCTCCGCTCACCGGGCTGGCCGACGCCATCGTCGACCTGGTGGCGACCGGCAAGACGCTGAAGGCGAACGACCTCGTCGCAGTCGAAGAGATCATGCCGGTGTCGGCGCGGCTGATCGTCAACCAGGCCGCCCTGAAGACGCGCCGCGCCGAGCTGCAGCC
>DASUZH010000266.1:0-3859 GCA_036376975.1 Burkholderiales bacterium
TGCTGAGCCCGCGTCGGCGCCGGCGCCGCAGCCTGCGAAGCCCTCCGCCCCGGAGCAGAACCCGGTGTCGGACATCCTGTTCGGCAAGACCGGCCCGCGCGGCGGCAAGCAGTCGCAGGGCCTGATCGAAGCGATGGCGAAGAGCGCCGCGCGGACGGTCGGCTCATCGGTGGGACGGGAGATCGTTCGAGGGATTCTCGGCTCGATCCTCGGCGCCGGCAGCAAGCGGCGCCGTTGAGCACGGCGGCGTATCGCAGCTGGGGAATAGCCTTCGCCGTCGTCGGGGTGCTGTGCTTCTCGTTCCGCCCGATCCTGATCAAGCTCTCGTATGCCGCCCACCCGGTCAGCCCGAATACGCTGCTGTTCCTGCGCATGGCGCTGTCGCTGCCCTTCTTCCTGGTCATCGCCTGGTGGCTGCGCAACCAGCAGCCGGCGCTCACGCGCCGCGATTGGGCGGCGGTCGCCGGATTGGGCTTCCTCGGCTACTACGCCGCGAGCTTCCTCGACTTTCTCGGGCTGCAGTACGTCGGCGCCGGCGTCGGGCGGCTGATCCTGTTCCTGTATCCGACGATGGTGCTGTCGCTCGCGTTCCTGTTCCTCAGGAAGACGCCGAAGCGCCGCGAGGTCGTTTCGCTGGTGATGAGCTACGCCGGCATCGCCCTGGTCGTGTCGGACCAGATCGGCACCAGCGGCGAGGGCAAGCTGTTCCTGCTCGGCGTGCTGCTGGTGTTCGCTTCCGCGCTCTGCTACGCGGTCTACCTGGTCGCCGGCAGCCAGGTGGTGAAGCGCGTCGGCTCGATGCGCTTCACCGCCTATAGCATGGCGGTCGCGACCGCGCCGGCGCTGGTGCAGTTCTTCGCGCTCGAGCCGATCAGCGCGCTCGCCCTGCCGGCCAGCGTCTGGACCTACGCCATCATCCTCGCCACCGTCAGCACGGTGCTGCCGCTGTTCCTGCAGGCCGAGGCCCTGCGGCGCATCGGCGCGACCGAGTTCGCGCTGGTCGGCGCCGTCAGCCCGGTGAGCGTGGCGGTGATGAGCGCGCTCGGCCTGGGCGAGCCGTTCGGCGCGCGCCAGATGGCGGGCGCGGCGCTGGTGATCGGCGGCGTGCTTCTCGTTTCTCTAAAGAAAGGCTAGACATGGATCTCGGCATCAGAGGAAAAAGCGCGCTGGTATGCGCTGCATCCAAAGGGCTCGGCAAGGGCTGCGCGATGTCGCTCGCGCGCGAGGGCGTGAACCTGGTGATCACCGCGCGCGGCAAGGAGGCGCTCGAAGCGACCGCTGCCGAGATTCGTTCTCTTCATCAGGTGAAAGTCGAAGCCATTGCCGGCGACATCACGACGCCGGAAGGCCGCGCCGCGGCGCTGAAGGCCTGCCCTTCTCCCGATATTCTCATCAACAACGCCGGCGGGCCGCCGCCGGGCGACTTCCGCGCCTGGTCGCGCGAGGACTGGGTCAAGGCGCTCGACGCCAACATGCTGACGCCGATCGAGCTGATCAAGGCGGTGATCGACGGCATGATCGCGCGGCGCTTCGGCCGCATCGTCAACGTCACCTCCGGCGCGGTGAAGAACCCGATCCCCGAGCTCGGCCTGTCGAACGGCGCGCGCACCGGCCTCACCGGCTTCGTCGCCGGCCTGTCGCGCCAGACCGTGCGCCACAACGTCACCATCAACGCGCTGCTCCCCGGGCCGTTCGACACCGACCGGCTGCGCTCCAATTTCGAGTTCAACGCGAAGAAGATGGGCAAGACCCCGGCCGAGCTGGCGAAGAGCCGCGCCGAGGCGAACCCGGCCGGGCGCTTCGGCACCATCGAGGAGTTCGGCGACGCCTGCGCCTACCTGTGCAGCGCCCAGGCCGGCTTCGTCACCGGGCAGAACTTCCTGCTCGACGGCGGCGCGTATCCGGGGACGTTCTAGAATTCCCCCATCCTTTGGAGGAGGAGCGATGAAAGCACTGATTGCGGCAGTCGCATGGCTTTGCGTGGCCGGCGCTGCGTTCGCGCAGGCCTACCCCAACCGCCCGGTGAAAGTGGTGATCCCCTGGCCGCCGGGGCAGGCCACCGACCTCGCGGCGCGCATCATCGCCGAGAAGCTGCAGGGCTCGCTCGGTCAGCCATTCGTGCCCGAGAACCGACCCGGCGCGGGCGGATCCATCGGCACCGATGTCGCAGTGAAGAGCCCGGCGGACGGCTATACCCTGCTCGCCGCCTCCAGCGGCCCGATCTCGATCATGCCGCACCTGCAGAAGACGCCCTACGATCCGCAGACCGATTTCGCGCCGGTAAGCGTCATCGCGCTGGTCCCCTTCGCCCTGGTTACGCATCCCTCGTTTCCGGCGAACAACGCGAAGGAGTTCATCGCCAACGTACGTGCGAACCCTGGCAAGTACAGCTTCTCCTCGTCGGGCACTGCGGCGTCGTCCTACATGATCACGTCGTTCTTCAACTCGATGGCGCAGATCCAGGCGACGCACGTCCCGTATAAGGGCAGCGCGCAGGCGCTCACCGACGTCATCGGCGGCCAGATCACCTACACCGTCGAGACCGTGGCCGGCGTCGTCGGCCACGTCAAGGCGGGCCGGCTGAAGGCGCTCGGCACGACGTTCGCCCGACGCACCGCCGGCCTGCCCGATGTGCCGACGCTCGCCGAGGCGGCCGGCCTGCCCGGCTTCGACATCGGCGCCTGGATCGGCTACACCGCGCCGCCCGGCACGCCGCGCGAGGTCCTCACCCGGCTTTCCGGCGAGATCCAGAAGATCGTCCAGTTGCCGGAGATCAAGGAGCGCTATCTGGCGCTCGGCCTCGACCCTGTCTCCACCACTCCCGACGAGATGGCGACCTTCATGCGCCAGCAGCAGGAGCGATACGGCTCGATCATCAAGAGCCAGGGCATCAAGGTGGAGTAGCGGGTGAAGGTGCGGCGCATCGCGGGCGCGCTCGGCGCGGAGCTGCTCGACGTCGACCTGTCGGCGAACCCTCCCGTAAGGGAGATCCGGCAGGCGTTCCTCGAGCACCAGGTCGTCTTCTTCCGCGAGCAGAAGCTCGACCCGGCGCAGTTCATGGCGTTCGCGCGCGCGATGGGCAGGCCGGTCGAGTACCCGTTCGTCAAGGGCATCGAGGGCTTCCCCGAGGTCATCGAGGTGCGCAAGCTCGAGCACGAGAAGCACAACTTCGGCGGCATCTGGCACTCGGACACCGCCTACCTCGACGAGCCGCCGATGGGCTCGATGCTGCTGGCGCGCGAGATTCCGCCCTACGGCGGCGACACCGAGTTCGCCAGCCAGTACCTCGCCTACGAGGCGCTGTCAGCCGGAATGAAGCAGCTTCTTTCCGGGCTGAAGGCCGTGAATGCCTCGTCCAAGGCGGACGTAACGCGCACCCGCGAAGACATGGTCAAGGGAAAAACCAAGGAATTGCTTGCAGAACATCCGGTCGTCCGCACGCATCCGGAAACCGGTCGCAAGGCGCTCTACGTGAATTCGGGCCACACCGTCCGCTTCAGCGGCATGACCGAAGAAGAAAGCGCCCCGCTGCTCGAGTTCCTGTTCCGCCACCAGGTGAAGGCGGACTTCACCTGCCGCTTCCAATGGCGCGTCGGCTCGATCGCCTTCTGGGACAACCGCTGCACCCAGCACTATCCGCTCAACGACTACCACGGACACCGGCGCGTCATGCACCGGATCACGCTGGCCGGCGACCGGCCCCGCTAGCCTAGAGCAGCCAGCCGGCCGGCGCGGAGATGCTGTGGTACTCCTGGAACTCGAGCACGCCCTCGTAGCCGAGGTTGCGGCCGATGCCGCTCTGCTTGAAGCCGCCGAAGGGCGCGCGGAAGTCCTGCGCCAGCGCGCCGTGGCCGTTCAG
>DASUZH010000267.1:0-2225 GCA_036376975.1 Burkholderiales bacterium
GACCAGCAGCACGTTCGGCGCGCTGGTGAGCTGCGACACCGGCGCGAAGTCCTTGATGGTGTCGAACGGCAGGTTCTTGTAGAGGTCGCGCACCGCCGCGTGGGACACCGAGTTGATCAGCAGCACGTAGCCGTCGGGCGCGGCGCTCGCCACCTGCGCGGCGGCCAGCGTGCCGCCGGCGCCGGTGCGGTTCTCCACCACCAGCGGCTGGCCGAGCCCCTCGGCCATCTTCGCGGCGACCAGCCGGCCGATGGTGTCGATCTCGCTGCCGGCGGAAAAACCGATCAGCACGCGGACCGGCTTGGCCGGGTAGGACTGCGCGAGCGCGGCGCCGGAAAGGAAAACCAGCGCGGCCAGTGCGATGGTGCTGCGTAGAGCGTGCATGGCGCCCTCCTCTGCAGAGCAGTCTAGGAACTCGCCGGCCCGGCTGAAAATACTGTTTTCGGAGACTGGGTATAAGTTAAAGTTATAGGGCATGGATCTTCGCCAGCTGCGCTACTTCGCAACCATCGTGGAAAGCGGCAGCCTGTCGAAGGCTTCGCGTCAGCTTTTCATCGCGCAGCCGGCGCTCAGCCAGCAGCTGTCGAAGCTGGAAAGCGAGGTCGGCAAGCCGCTGCTCAACCGCTCCTCCAAGGGCGTGGCGCCGACCGACAACGGCCTCGCGCTCTACCACCATGCCCGCTTCATGCTGCGCCAGCTCGACCAGGCGCTGTCGATCGCGCGCAAGGAGTCGGGCGCCATGCAGGGCATGGTCTCGGTCGGCCTGCCGGCGACCACCGTGTCGGCGCTCGGCCTGCCGCTGGTGCGCCGCATCCGCGAGCGCTACCCCAACGTCCTGATCAACGTGGTCGAGGGCATGAGCGGGCACCTCGGCCAGATGATGCGCATGGGCCAGCTCGACCTGGCGGTGCTGTTCAGCAGCGACGTCGCGCCCGACGTCGCGGTCGAGCCGCTGCTCGAGGAGGAGCTGTTCGTCATGCTGCCGAAGCACAGCGCGCTGGTGCCGCCGCGGCGCACCAGCATCACCATCGCCGAGGCCGCCGCGCTGCCGCTGATCCTGCCGACCAGCTCGCACGGCCTGCGCCGGCGCATCGCGGCGGAGTTCGAGCAGCGCAACCTGATCGCGCAGGTGGTCGCCGAGATCGACTCGCTTTCGCTGCTGATGACCTGCGTTTACGACGGCATGGCGGCGACCATCAAGCCGATGGCCGCGATCTACCTCGAAGGCGCCCGCGGCCGGCAGTGGCGCGCGTTGTCGATCTCCGATGCGCGCATGAGCCGGCGAAACTACCTGTACTCGCTGCCGCCGCAGCGCCTGTCGGCCGCCGCGGCCGCCGTGGCGACCGAGTTGAAGGCGACCGCGCTGGAGCTGATGGATTCCGGCACCTGGACCGGGGTGCAGCCGATCAATCAGCCTTGATGTTCGCGGTTCTGACTACCTTGCTCCAGCGCTGCTGCTCTTTCTTGATGAACGCGGCGTAGTCCTCGGCGCTCGAGCCGACCGGCTCGGCGTCGTCGACCGCCAGGCGCTCGCGCATCAGCGGGCTCTTCGCCGCCTTGGCGGCTTCGGCCGCCAGGCGCCGGATCACCTCGGGCGGCGTCTTCGCCGGCGCATTGATGCCGTACCACTGAGAGGTCTCGAAGCCCGGGTAGCCCTGCTCGGCGACCGTCGGCACGTCCGGGATCGAGTGCAGGCGCTTCGCGCCGCCCACCGCGACCACGCGCAGCTTGCCGGTCTTCACGTGCGGCATCAGCGGCGGCGTGCCCGCCGAGGCCATCTGCGTGCGCCCGGCGATCAGGTCGGTGACGTTCGGCCCGGTCCCTTTGTACGGCACATGCTTGATGTCGATGCCGGCGACCTGCTTGAGGTACTCCATCGCGAGGTGGCCGGCCGAGCCGTTGCCGGCGCTGCCGTAGAACAGCTCGCCCGGCTTCTTTTTAGCCAGCGCCACCAGTTCGCGCAGATCCTTCGCCGGCACCTCGTGGTAGACAACGAATATCGCCGGCACGATGGCAAGCAGCGATACCGCGGCGAAGTCCTTGTCGACGTCGTACGGCAGCTTCTCGTACATATAGGGATTGACCGCCAGCGAGCCGATGTGGCCGATGATCAGAGTGTGGCCGTCGGGCTCGGCGCGCGCCGCCTCGAGCATCGCCACGTTGCCGAAGCCGCCGGGCTTGTTCTCGATGATGATCTGCTGGCCGAGGCCCTTCGACATCTCCTC
>DASUZH010000268.1:0-3439 GCA_036376975.1 Burkholderiales bacterium
AAAGCATTGTGAGCAGGATCTTGCCGCGGGCGTGGCCGGTGCGGCTGAGCTCGTAGGCGTCGGCGGCGCGGGACAGCGGGAAGCGCGCCTCCACCGGCACCTTCAGCCTGCCCTGCGCCACCAGGTTGAGCAAGCCGAGCAGCCGCTTCTGCGTCGCGCGCACGTCGGTCGGCAGCACGCGGACGTCCTTGCGGGTCACCGCGTGCGGCGGGTCGGCGTTCAGCCAGACCAGCTTGCCGTTCGGCTTCAGCACGTCGGCGGAGCGGCGGTGCACCGGGCCGCCGATGGTGTCGAGCACGGCGTCGAAGACCTGGCCGGTGGCGGAGAAGTCGGTCTGCTGGTAGTCGATCGTCTTGTAGGCGCCGAGCGTGCGGCACCAGTCGGCGTTCTTCGCGCTGCAGGTGGTCCACACCTCGGCGCCGCGCAGCGCCGCGATCTGCAGCGCGAGGCAGCCGACGCCGCCGGCGCCGGCATGGATCAGCACGCGCTGCCCGGCGGCGACCTGCGCGTTCTCGACCAGCGCGATCCACGCCGACAGGCCGGACACGCCGAGCGCCGCGGCGTCCTCGAACGACACCTCGGGCGGGATCACGCAGGAGGAATTGCCCGGCATCACGGCGAACTCGGCGTGCGTGCCGTCGCGGCCGGGGGCGCCCAGCCCCATTACCCGCTCGCCGCTGCCGACGTCGGTGCCCGCGCCGTCGCGCCCCAGGGTGCGCGGCAACTCGAGCGTGAACACGGAGCGCAGCCGGCCCTGGCGCATCTTCCAGTCGATCGGGTTGACGCTGGCCGCCGCCAGGCTGACCAGGCGCTCGCCCGCGCTCGGCGTCGGCATCGGCACTTCGTCGAGGCGCATCGTCTCCGGGCCGCCGTAGGCGTGCACCCGGGCCGCGCGCATCCTCAGCGATTGAGCTTCGGCAGCCATGTGGCGAGCGGCGGGAAGAAGATGATCAGGATGATGAGCAGCAGCACGCAGGCGATGAACGGCAGCCCGGCGAGGTAGATGTCCTTCATGCGCGTGCCCGGCGGCGACACGCCCTTCATCACGAACAGCAGCAGCCCGAAGGGCGGCATGGTGTAGCCCATCTCCAGCGCCAGCAGCATGATCAGGCCGAACCAGGTCAGGTCGAAGCCGAGCGTCTTCGCCAGCGGAAAGAAGATCGGCGCGGTGAGCAGCATTTTGGACAGCGGGTCCATGAAGCTGCCAAGGAAAATGATCACGCCGATCATGATGCACAGCATCTGCAGCGGGGTGACCTGGAAGCCGGTGGCCCAGTTGATCAGGCCGCTCGAGCCGCCGGTGAACGCCAGCACCTGCGCGAAGGTGGCCGAGCCGAAGATGACGAGGAACGCCATCACGGTGACGCGCAGCGCGCCGTCGAGCGACTTGCGGAACGCCGCCCAGGTCATCTCGCCGTAGCAGGCCGCCAGCACGATCACCGACACCGCGCCGAGCGCCGCCGCCTCGGTCGGCGTGCACCACCCCACCAGCATGATCAGCACCGAGAAGACGATGATCGCCACCATCGGGATCACGTCGACGAAGATCAGCCGGATCTTCTCGCGCCGCGGCGTCCGGTCGGCGACGTAGGCCGGCGCCGCCGAAGGGTCGATCGTCACCCACGCCCAGATCAGCACGCCGTACATGGCGGCGAGGATGAAGCCCGGGATCACGCCGGCGATGAGCAGCGCGCCGACGTCGGTGGTGCCGAGCGTGGCGAGCAGCACGGTGAGCGCGGACGGCGGGATGATCACCGCCAGGCCGCCGACGCCCATGATCGGGCCGATCGACAGGTACTTGCTGTAGCCGCGCCGGATCATCTCCGGCGCCATCAGCCGGCCGAGCAGCGCGCAGGCGCCCATCGACGAGCCGGCCGGCCCGGCGTAGGCGGTGCCGCCGATCAGCGTGACGTAGGCGAGGCGGCCGCGCACGTTGCCGAGCAGCTTGTCGGCGGCGTTGAAGCAGCGGCCGGCGAGCCCGGTGTGGTAGAACAGCTCGCCCATCAGCAGGAACATCGGGATCGGCACCAGCGCGAAGTTGGTCATCGCGCCGAAGCCGTTGTTGATCACCTGCTGGATGCCGGGTCCGCCGCCCATGAAGAACGCCGCGGCGATGATGTTGGTGACGAAGAAGCCGATCGCCACCGGCACGCCGAGCATCATCAGCCCGAGGGCCGTGCCGAACAGCAGCGTGGCGACCCAGTACCAGGCCACTAGGTGGTGATGTCGGAGAGAGGAGCGAGGAAGTTCTCGCGCCGCCAGAGGAAGCGCGCGAACTCGACCGCCATCATCAGGAACGACAGCGGGATGAAGCCGACCACCATCCAGCGCGGGAAGTCCATCGAGCGCACGTCCTTCTCGTTCTGCACGAAGTCGCGCCAGGCCACCTCGAAGCCGTACCAGGCGATCACCAGGCAGACCGCGATGCAGATCGCGCCGATCAGCACCGTCATGCGCGCGCGCCAGCGCGGCGCCATCGACATCAGCAGGATCTCGACGTAGATGTGCCCCTTCTCGCGCGCCAGCCAGGGCGCCCCCAGGCAGGGCACGATCAGCAGCGCGTACTCGGTGAAGGTGAAGAAGTGCGCCGAGCTCTGGTAGCCGAGGTTGCGCAGCACCACGTCGAGGGTGATGGTCGCCATCATGGCGACCAGCAGCAACGCGGCCAGGTACGCCATCCCGTACAGGATGGCGTCGTACCCCCTCGCTACATACTTCATCAGCCCGGCGAGAAGAGCTTGAGCACCTTGTCGTAGTTCTCCATGCCGCCGGCCTTCTCCATGCGCTCCTTCATGCGCTGCAGGCTGGCGGCGCGGGCGCCGGTGACGAACTTCTTGGAGGCGGCGTCGGACTGGGACAGATAGCGGATGCCGCGCTTCTCCAGCTCGGCCTGCTCCTTCTTCCACAGCGCCTGCAGGTCGCGCAGGCTGGAGGTCTCGTGCTCGATCGCCGTCCTCTGCAGGATCTCGCGCGTCTTCGCCGACAGCGAGTTCCACTTCTTCTGGTTGACGATGATCATCAGGTCGGTCTGGAAGAAGTCCGGCCCGATGCGGTACTTGATGTAGCGGTCCCAGTTCAGGTCCATCTGGCCGATCTGCGTCCACGCCGTGATGTCGACCGTGCCGCGCTCGAGCGCGGTGTACAGCTCGGTCGACGGCAGGTTGATCACCTGGGCGCCCAGGTAGTTGGTGAGGAACGCGTTGTAGATCGGGTTGCCGCGGACCTTGTAGCCCTTGATGTCGATGTGGCCGGACTTGTCGAGGGTCGGCGCGCGGGTCGACCAGAGGTTGAAGCGGATGCCGCTGTCGACCCAGCCGAGCATCACCACGCCGGTGCGCTTCTGGTGGATCTGGTTGAGCAGCGCCGTGCCGCCGTTCTTGCGCGCGGTCGGGCCGTCGATGGTGCTTGCGCTGACCGCGTCGCACTCGGGCACCGCCGC
>DASUZH010000269.1:0-3198 GCA_036376975.1 Burkholderiales bacterium
GGCCTCCGTCTACGAGCTCGCAAAGCGGCTGAACCGCGACTACAAGAACGTGCACACCGACGTGGCGCGCCTGGCGGAGCTGGGGCTGGTCGAGAGGAACGCCGACGGAGGAGTTTCGGTCCCTTGGGACGGGATCCGGGCGGAGCTTGGCTTCTAGATCCAGCCGGCCTTGCGGAAGCGGAAGTAGAGGAACACGTCGATCACCGCCATCAGCGCGATCGACAGCGGGTAGCCCCAGGTCCACTTCAGCTCGGGCATCAGCTCGAAGTTCATGCCGTACACGCCGGCGATCATGGTCGGCACGGCGACCAGGGCGGCGTAGGCGGCGAGGCGCTTGGTGACCTCGCCGATGGCCATGTTGATCATCGACAGGTTGACCTGGATGCCGGTGTTCACCGTCTCGCGCGCGGCGTCGATCGACTGGTTGAGCCGGATCAGGTGGTCGGTGACGTCGCGGAAGTACTCGCCGAGGCCGCCGCAGACCTGCGGCACGCGGCCGCCGTAGAGCTTGCCGGCGTGGTCGAGCAGCGGGCCGGAGGCATGCTTGAGGGTCACCAGCTTCTGCTTCACGTAGTACAGCTTCTCCATGTTCTGCGCCGGCTTGCTGGTCGGCTCGAACAGCTTCTCCTCGATCGCCTCGAGCTCGCTTTCGATTGCGTCGAGCACCGGGAAGTAGCGATCCACCACCGCGTCCATGATGAAGTAGAAGACGTAGCCCGAGCCGTGGCGCAGCAGCTGGGGCTCGCGCTCGGCGCGGTTGCGCACGTCGGTGAAGCCGCGCTCGGTCCGGCTGCGCACCGAGAGCACGTAGTTCGGGCCGACGAAGATGTTGACCTCGCCGACGTGCAGCTCCTCGCCCATCACCTCCACGGTGTGAAGGACGACGAAGAGCGAATCCCCGTACTCCTCGACCTTCGGCCGCTGGTGGCCGTGGCGGGCGTCTTCGACGGCGAGCGGGTGGAGGTCGAACTCCTCCTGCATCGCGCTGAGCTCGGCCTCGGTGGCTTCCTTCAGCGCCACCCAGACGAAGGTGCCCGGCTGCTTGAGGTACTCGCTGATCTGGTGCGGCTCGATGTCCGCAATGCGCTTCCCGTCCCGGTATGCCACGCAATTGACCAGCATGGGACGGCATAATACGGATTTTTCAGCGGATTCCTCATGCCAGAGATCAGCCGCCGGGCCTCCAGCCTGGGTACCGAGAACGCCTTCGTGGTCCTCGCCGAGGTCAACGCGCTGGCGCGCGCCGGCAAGGACATCATCAGCTTCTGCATCGGCCAGCCCGACTTCCCGGCTCCCGAGCACGTGCAGGAGGCGGCGATCCGCGCCATCAAGGGGGGCAAGCACGGCTATACGCCCTCGGCCGGCATCGACGAGCTGCGCTCGGCGGCCGCCAGATACATGGCCGGCATGCGCGGCGGCCTGCCGATCCGGCCCGAGGACGTGGTGGTCGGCGCCGGCGCCAAGCCGTTCATCGCTTACAGCATCCTGACGACCACCGACTACGGCGCGGGCGACGAGGTGATCTACCCCAACCCCGGCTTCCCGATCTACGAGTCGCAGATCCTGGCCAACGGCGCGGTGCCCAAGCCGATCTACCTGCGGGAGTCGAAGGGGTTTTCCTTCGATCTCGCCGATTTAGAGAAATTACTGAATAAGAAAACGAAGCTGCTCATCCTGAACTACCCGCACAACCCGACCGGCGGCTCGTTCACCAAGGACGAGCTGTTCAAGATCGCCGAGGTTCTCAAGAAACACCCGCAGGTGTGGGTGTACGCCGACGAGATCTATTCCCGGCTGGCCTATCAAGGCGAATTTTTCTCCATCGCCCAGGTGCCCGGGATGTACGAGCGCACCATCATCTCCGACGGCGCCTCGAAGACCTGGGCGATGACCGGCTGGCGCATCGGCTTCACCTCGAACCCCATCCTCGCGCCGCACTTCACGCGCTGGATCACCAACACCGAGTCGTGCGCCTCGCAGATCAGCCAGTGGGCGGCGGTGGAGGCGATCAACGGCCCGCAGGACGCGGCCGAGATGATGAAGAAGAGCTTCCTCGAGCGCAGGGACCTGATCGTTTCCCTGCTGAATAAAGTCCCCGGCGTGAAGTGCCTGACCCCCGGCGGCGCGTTCTACGTCTGGCCGAACGTCACCGAGGCCTGCCGCATGATCGGCGCCGCCGACTCGGAGGAGTTCAGGAAGCGCCTGCTGAACGAGGCCGGCGTCGCGCTGCTCGCCGACATCCACTTCGGCGCGCGCGTGCCCGGCGAGGGCCAGCACGTGCGCTTCTCCTACGCCGCCTCCAAGCAGCAGATCGAGGCGGGCGTGGCGCGCATGGCCGACTTCATCCGGAAGAACACCCGCAAAGTGGCATGAGAGAAGTCTGGCGGCCAAGCGTCACGGTCGCCGCGGTCATCGAGCGCGACGGGAAATTCCTCCTCGTCGAAGAGATGATCGACGGCCGCAAGGTGATCAACCAGCCCGCCGGGCACCTCGATCCGGGCGAGTCGCTCGCCGCCGCCTGCGCGCGCGAGGTGCTGGAAGAGACCGCGCATCGCTTCGAGCCCACCGGCCTGGTGGGGGTCTATCGCTGGCACTACGAGCCGAAGGACGTGACCTTCCTGCGTTTCTGCTTCCGGGGAAAGCTTCTGGGCCAGGAAAACCGTGCCCTCGACAAGGAGATCATCGGCTTGCTCTGGCTCACGCGGGATCAGGTGAAGGCCAGCGCAGCGGCGCGTTCACCGCTGGTGCTTCGATGCATTGACGACTATGAAGCGGGACGGAACTACCCGCTCGACGTCTTCTCCAAAGAGTTCTCATGAAAGTCGTCGTCGGCATGTCGGGCGGGGTCGATTCGTCGGTCGCCGCGCTGCTCCTGAAGCGCGCGGGGCACGACGTGGTCGGCCTGTTCATGAAGAACTGGGAGGACGACGACAACGACGAGTACTGCTCGACGCGCGAGGACCTGATCGACGCCGCGGCGGCGGCCGACGCCATCGGCATCGAGCTCGAGGCGGTCAACTTCGCCGCCGAGTACAAGGACCGCGTGTTCGCCGAGTTCCTGCGCGAGTACCAGGCCGGCCGCACGCCCAATCCGGACGTGCTGTGCAACGCCGAGATCAAGTTCAAGGCCTTCCTCGACCACGCCATGCGCCTCGGTGCGGAGAAGATCGCGACGGGTCACTACGCCCGCACCGACGG
>DASUZH010000270.1:0-2485 GCA_036376975.1 Burkholderiales bacterium
CGGTGGTCGGCGGCGAGCGCTGCCCGATCGTCGACACCTGGTGGCAGACCGAGACCGGCGGCCACATGATCACGCCGCTGCCGGGCGCGACGCCGACCAAGCCCGGCTCGGCGACGCTCGGCCTGCCGGGCATCTTCGCCGACATCGTCGACGAGACCGGCCAGCCGGTCGGGCGCGGCAAGGGCGGCATCCTGGTGATCAAGCGCCCGTGGCCGTCGATGCTGCGCACGATCTGGGGCGACCCGGAGCGCTACAAGAAGACCTACTGGCCGGACGACTTCAAGAACAAGCTGTACCTCGCCGGCGACGGCGCCAGCACCGACGAGGACGGCTACTTCCGCATCGTCGGGCGCATCGACGACGTGCTCAACGTCTCCGGCCACCGCCTCGGCACCATGGAGATCGAGTCGGCGCTGGTCGCCAACTCGAAGCTGGTGGCGGAGGCGGCGGTGGTCGGCCGCCCCGACGAGCTGACCGGCGAGGCGGTGTGCGCCTTCGTCGTGCTGAAGGGCCCGCGGCCGAGCGGCGAGGAGGCGAAGCAGTTCGCCAAGGAGCTGCGCGACTGGGTGGGCAAGGAGATCGGCGCGATCGCCAAGCCGAAGGACATCCGCTTCGGCGACAACCTGCCGAAGACGCGCTCGGGCAAGATCATGCGCCGGCTGCTGCGCTCGATCGCCAAGGGCGAGGAGATCAAGCAGGACGTCTCGACGCTGGAGAACCCGCAGATCCTCGAGCAGCTCAAGCAGTCACAGTAGGGAGGGGACCATGGAGGAATTCGACGTCCGCGGGCAGCGCCTGGCGGCGCTGTGCCTGCTCGGCCTGATTCTGTTCGGCTACCCGGTCCTCTCGGTGTTCAACGTGCAAGCCACCGTCGCCGGTATCCCGGTGCTGTACGCCTACTTCTTCGTCGCCTGGGGCGCGCTGATCGGGCTGATGGCGCTGGTGATCGAGCGGCCGGACTAGGGGCGCCGCGGTGCTCGAGACCTGGGTCGTCGTCTGCATCTCGTTCGCCTACCTCGGGCTGCTGTTCGCCATCGCCTACTATGCCGACCAGCGCGCCGACGCCGGCCGCTCGGTCATCGCCAGCCCCTATATCTACAGCCTGTCGCTCGCGGTATACGCGACGGCGTGGACCTTCTACGGCAGCGTCGGGCGCGCGGCCGAGAACGGCGTCGGCTTCCTGCCGATCTACATCGGCCCGACGCTGATGATCGCGCTGTGGTGGGTGGTGATGCGCAAGGTCCTGCGCATCAGCAAGCAGAACCGCATCACCTCGCTGGCCGACTTCATCGCCTCGCGCTACGGCAAGAGCGCGCTGCTCGGCGGCGTGGTGACGGTGATCGCGGTGATCGGCGTGGTGCCGTACATCTCGCTGCAGCTGAAGGCGGTCTCGGCCAGCTTCACCACCATCGCCGGCACGGTCCCCGGCGCCGACACCGCGCTCTGGGTGGCGCTGATCCTCGCCGCCTTCACCATCCTGTTCGGCACCCGCCACCTCGACGCCGCCGAGCACCACGAAGGCATGGTCGCCGCCATCGCCTTCGAGTCGCTGGTGAAGCTGGTGGCGTTCCTCGCCGTCGGCGCCTGGGTCACCTGGGGCCTGTACAACGGCTTCGGCGAGATCTTCGCCAACGCCGCGGCCGACCCCGACCTGCGCCCGATGCTGGCGCCGTTTGGCGGCGTGGCAGGCGACTACTCGAGCTGGATCTGGCTCACCATCCTGTCGATGTTCGCCATCATGTTCCTGCCGCGCCAGTTCCAGGTCACGGTGGTGGAGAACAAGGACGAGAGCCACCTGCGCAAGGCGATCTGGCTGTTCCCGCTGTACATGCTGGCGATCAACGTGTTCGTGCTGCCGATCGCCTTCGGCGGCCTGCTGCATTTCCCGCGCGGCTCCGACGCCGACGCCTTCGTGCTGACGCTGCCGATGTCGCAGAACCTGGAGCTGCTCGCGCTGGTGGTGTTCATCGGCGGCCTGTCGGCGGCCACCGGCATGGTGATCGTCGAGACCATCGCGCTGTCGACGATGGTGTGCAACGACCTGGTGATGCCGGTGCTGCTGCGCATGCGCGCGCTGCGCCTGAACCAGCGGCGCGACCTCACCGGGCTGCTGCTCGCCATCCGGCGCGGCGCCATCGTGCTGATCCTGCTGCTCGGCTACCTGTACTTCAAGATCGCCGGCGAAGCCTACGCGCTGGTCTCGATCGGCCTGATCTCGTTCGCCGCGGTGGCGCAGTTTGCGCCGGCCGCGCTGGGCGGCATCTTCTGGAAGGGCGGCACGCGGCGCGGCGCGCTGGCCGGCCTCGGCGCCGGCTTCGCGGTCTGGTTCTACACCCTGCTGCTGCCCGCCTTCGCGCGCTCGGGCTGGCTGCCGCTCGGCCTGCTCGAGAATGGGCCGTTCGGCATCGAGCTGCTCAAGCCCCTGGCGCTGTTCGGTGTCGGCGGCCTCGACCAGATCACGCACGCGATGATCTGGAGCATGGCG
>DASUZH010000271.1:0-3722 GCA_036376975.1 Burkholderiales bacterium
GACCAGCTGCTCGAGAAGACCGGCGCGCTGGAGGCCGAGCAGCGCCGGGTCGGGCGGCTGAACCGCACCTTGTCGATGATCAGCGCCGTCAACGCACTGATCGCCCGGCTGCCCGAGCGGCAGACGCTGCTCGAGGAGGCCTGCCGCATCGCGCTGGAGAAAGGCGGCTACGGGCTGGCCGAGATCAGCCTGCGCGAGGGCGTGAAGGACATCAGCGTCTCGCGCGGCGAGGAGGGCGAAGGCTTTCCGACCGAGGTCGTGGTGTCCCTCACCGCCTCCCCGGAGCTCAGCGGGCGGCTGCGGCTGCGCGCGCGCGGCCCGGTGGACGAGGAAGAGGGCCGGCTGCTGCACGAGCTGGCCGCCGACATCTCGTTCGCGCTGCACCACCTGGAGCAGAAGGCGCGCATGGACTACCTGGCGTGCCACGACTCGCTCACCGACCTGCCCAACCGCAGCCTGTTCGCCGACCGCATGGCGCAGGCGCTCAGCGCGGCGCGCCGCGAGCGGCGCTTCGCCGCCGCGGTATTCCTCGACGTCGAGCGCTTCCGCATGGTGAACGAGACCCTCGGCCGCAAGTCCGGCGACGAGCTGCTGCGCGAGGTCGGCCGCCGCCTGCGCGCGGCGGCGCGCGAGCAGGACACGGTGGCGCGGGTCGGCGCCGACCATTTCGCCATCGTGGTGGCCGGCTTCGACCATCCCGGCGACACCACGCACTGGTTCATCGAGCGGCTCGAGCGCGCCTTCGCCACCGCGATCACCATCGACGGCACCGAGCTGCTCGCCACGCTGAAGGCGGGCGTGGCGGTGTTCCCGACCGACGGCGAGACGCCGGAAACGCTGTGCGCCAACGCCGAGACCGCGCTGCGCAAGGCGAAGGAGTCTAGCCAGCGCTACCTGTTCTACGCGCCGCACATGAACGCGCAGGTCGCCGAGTCGCTGGCGCTCGAGAACCGCCTGCGCCGCGCGCTGGACGAGGGCAAGCTCGCGCTGCACTACCAGCCGAAGGTCGACGTGCACACCGGCGCGCTCGCCGGCCTCGAGGCGCTGATCCGCTGGCACGATTCCGAGCTCGGCGTGGTGCCGCCGGCGCGCTTCGTCCAGCTGATGGAGGAGACCGGCATGATCCTCGCCGCCGGGCGTTGGGCGCTGGGACGCGCGGTGGCCGACATCCGCCACTGGCAGCGGCAGGGCCTGCGCGTGCCGCGCACCTCGGTCAACGTCTCGGCGCTGCAGCTCAGGCAGGACGACTTCACCGATTCGGTGCTGAAGGCGATCGCGCCGTTCGGCGAGCAGGTGCCCCTGCTCGATCTCGAGATCACCGAAAGCGTGCTGGTCGACGAGGACTGCACGCGCAAGCTGCAGGTGCTGCGCCACACCGGCATCGAGGTGGCGGTGGACGACTTCGGCACCGGCTACTGCTCGCTCAGCTACCTGGCGCGGCTGCCGGTCGACGTGCTCAAGATCGACCGCAGCTTCGTGGTGCGCATGCGCGAGGCCGGCTATCCGCGCAACATCGTCGCGATGATCGTGTCGCTCGCCCACACGCTCGGCCTCAAGGTGGTCGCCGAGGGTGTGGAGGAGGACGAGCAGATGCACATGCTGCGCGACCTCGGCTGCGACCAGATCCAGGGCTACCTGGTGAGCTGGCCGCTCCCCGCGCCGCAGGTCGAGTCGCTGCTGCGCAGCGAGGCGGCAAAAGGAGCAGCAGCAGCGGCCTAGAAATTGCTGGGTCGGCGGGCATGAGGAAGTGGTTCGGCCTCGTCAAAGAGGCGGTGAGTGCCTGGATCAACGACAGCGCCCCCAGCAAGGGCGCGGCGCTCGCCTACTACGCCACTTTCTCCATCGCTCCGCTGCTCTTCATCGCGATCTCGGTCGCCGGGTTGATCTTCGGCACGGAACCCGTGCAGGGGGCGGTGTTCGCGCAGCTCACCGACCTGATGGGGGAAAACGGCGCCAAGGCGGTCGAGGAAATGCTGGCGCGGCTGGAGCAGCCCGAGCGCGGCTTGTGGGGCACGGCCGTCGGCGTGGCATTGCTCCTGGTCGGCGCGTCGACCGTATTCGGACAGCTGCAGGCGGCGCTCGATTCGATCTGGCAGGTGCCGTATGGACCGAAGTCGAGCGGGGTGTGGAACTTCGTCCGCGCGCGCCTGCTGTCGTTCGGCATGGTGCTGGGCCTGGCTTTCCTGATCATCGTCTCGCTGCTCTTCAGCGCGGTGCTCGCGTCGATGAGCAAGTGGTGGGGGCCTTTCTTCGGCGAGCGCATCGACCAGATGCTCGACCTCGCGGTGAGCTTCGGCCTGCTGGTGGCGGCGTTCGCGGCGATCTACAAGTTCGTGCCGCGCGCGCGTATCCAGTGGCGCGACGTGTGGGTGGGGGCGGCGGTGACGGCCGCGCTGTTCGTGGTCGGCAAGTGGGCGATCGGCCTGTATCTCGGCAAAAGCAGCATCGCGTCCAGCTTCGGCGCCTTCGCCTCGCTGGTCATCGTCATGGTGTGGGTCTACTACTCGGCGCAGATCTTCCTGCTCGGCGCCGAGTTCACCTGGGTCTACGCGCAGCACTTCGGCTCGCGCAAGGACGCCTCGCCGGACGTGGAAGAGATTCCGGTCGAGCCGGCCGCCAATGAATCGCCGCCGCCGGTGCGGCGAGACCACCCCGAGCTCTACAAGGCTGCGGCTTTCGCCGGCGCGCTGGTGGGCGGCGTTGTGTTGCGCCTCGCCATGGCGCGAACGCCCTGGCGTCGCCTCAGGCGCTAGCGATCGGGTACTGCATCTCGACCACGGACTCGTGCATGCGCGCGGGGTCCGGCGGCTGAAGGAACACCTCCCGGCTGGGTCCCGCCAGGCGCTCGCCGCTCGCTTCCAGGAAGCGGCCGATCTTGGCAGTCACGAGGTGCGCGTCTTCCGGCAGGCCGACGCGGACGCAGACCGCCATCCGCGGCACCGCCTCCAGCTCGCGCAGCTTGAGGAGCGAGCCTGCCGGCAGGCGCAGCTCGCCGTCGACCGTGAAGCCGAACTCGACGTCCAGCTCCTCGTCCTCGAACTGCGGCGAATGGGCGACCGCCACCAGGGTCGACGGCCTGCCTTTTGGCAGAAGGCCGGCCGACTGCGTGCGCAGCTCCGCAATCAGCCCCCGCGCGGCCGAGAAGGAGGGGACCGTCCGCCTCAGGGAGAGCAGCGTGCGTGCCGGCTCGGCGCGCACCAGCACATCCTCCGCGGACAGCGCGCCTTCCGACTCCAGCTGCGCGATGCGCGTCTCGATGTGGCGCAGGCGCTGCGCCTCCACGGCGAGCGCCTGCTCCACGTCGTTGCGGCGCAGGAGCAGCATGCTGCGCAGCTCCGCCGGGCTCACGCTCTTGTCCAGGATGTCGCGCACCTGGTCGAGGCTGAAGCCGAGGTCCTTCAGCACCAGGATGCGGTTCAGCTGGCCGAGCTGCGCCACGGTGTAGGAGCGGTAGCCGGTCTGCGGATCGGCGTGCGCCGGCCTGAGCAGGCCGATCTCGTCGTAGAAGCGCAGCAGGCGCGCCGAGACGCGCGCGATGCGGGAGAAGTCGCCGATGCGGAACATCTAGTGCAGCACCGGCCGCAGGCCCATCGAGTCCACCACGCTCCTTTCGCGCTGCAGCGCCTCGCGCATCGCCGGCTGCTGCAGCACACGGTCGAACAGCCCCGCCAGGCGCGGGAATCGGCCGCGATACAGGTCGAACCCGATGTACTGGTAGGTCA
>DASUZH010000272.1:0-3434 GCA_036376975.1 Burkholderiales bacterium
GCTGCCGGCGGCCCCAGTCCTCCAGGCGGTGGACGGTGCCGTTGCGCTGGGCGACCACGCCCTTGTAGCGCTCGACCATCTGCGGGACCTGCTCGCTCTGGTCGGGATGAACGATGAAAACGATCTCGTAATGCCGCATGCTGATTGGCTCCTTTCCTTATGGGTAAGCCCCCCGCCATGCGTATGCGGTGGAGCAAGGAAGGCGCGGATTATACGGAGTTTTTGGGGAAAAACCAGCCCTTGCCTACGCGTTCCCTTCGGTGGCCTGCGGCGGCACGTAGGTCCCGCCGCCCGCCACCTCCTCCAGGGCCTTGACCATGACGAAGGAGGTGGAGGTCTTCGGGATGTAGCCGCGGGCGCCGGTGGCGAGGGCGAGCCGGATCGCCTTCGGGTCTTCGTTGGCCGACACCACCACCACCGGGACGTGCGGAAACTTCCAGCGGAAGCGCTTCAGCGCCTCGAGGCCGCGCTGGCCCGGCAGGCCGAGGTCGAGCAGCGCGAGATCCGGCGCGCCGTGGTGCGCAAGGCTCTCGAAGGCGCTGTCCAGGTCGCGCGCTTCGATCACTTTCACCTCGCCGAAGGCGCGACGCACGACCGCGTTGAGGATCTCGTGGATCACCGGCTCATCGTCGACGATCAGGATGTCCATGGCGTCTGCGCACCGACTCGAACAAGCATACCCCGGCGGAAACCGATACGTTGAGGCTCTCCACCTCGCCGCGCATCGGGATGCGGACCAGCAGGTCGCAGCTCTCGCGCGTCAGGCGGCGCATGCCCTCGCCTTCCGCGCCGAGCACCCAGGCGATGGAATCGGGCAGGTTCGCCTCGTAGAGGCTCTGCTCGGCGCGCTCGTCGGCGCCGACCACCCAGATGTTGCGCTCCTTGATCTCGGCCAGCGTGCGCGCCAGGTTGGTCACCATCAGGTAGGGCGTCGATTCCGCGGCGCCGCTCGCCACCTTCGACACCGCCGCCGAGACGCCGGCGGCGCGGTCCTTCGGCGCGATCACCGCGTTCGCGCCGGCGGCGTTGGCGACGCGCAGGCAGGCGCCGAGGTTGTGCGGATCGGTGACCCCGTCGAGCACCAGCAGCAGCGCCTTCTCTACCGGCTCGAGGATCTCGTCGAGGCTGTGCGACAGGTTCTTGACCTCGATGCGCGCGACCACGCCCTGGTGCCGGCCGCCGCCATAGAAGCCGTCGAGGCGCTTGGTCGGCACGCGCATCAGGCGCACCCCCCCTCGCTCCGCGGCGGCGATGAGGTCCTTGCCGCGAGCATCGTTGCGCCCTTCGTCGAGGAAGATTTCGATTACCGACTTCGGATCGGCGCGCAGGCGCGCCAGCACCGCGTGAAACCCGAATACGACGCGAGGCTCCTTCATGCCGGCACGAGGTCGATCTTGCGCGACTCGAGGTCGACGCGCACCAGCTTGACCGTCATGCGGTCGGCGAGGCGGTAGCGCTTCTTGCTGCGCTCGCCCATCAGCATGTGCCGCGCGGCGTCGAACTGGAAGTAGTCGCGGCCCAGCTCGGAGATGTGCACCAGGCCGTCGACGAAGTAGTCGTCGAGGGTGACGAACACGCCGAACGGCGTGACGCCGGTGATGCGCCCGGAGAAGGTCTTGCCGACGTGGTCGCGCATGTAATAGCACTTGAGCCAGTTCTCCACGTCCCGGCTGGCGTCGTCGGCGCGCCGCTCGGTCTCCGAGCAATGCAGGCCGAGCGCCTCCCAGTCCAGGCCGGAATACTGTTTTCTTTGCAAGACTGCTTTTATTGCCCGGTGCACCAGCAGGTCGGGATAGCGCCGGATCGGCGAGGTGAAGTGCACGTAGGCCTCGAACGCCAGGCCGAAATGCCCGACGTTGCTCGGGCTGTACACCGCCTGCTTGAGCGAGCGCAGCAGGATGGTCTGCAGCAGGGCGAAGTCGGGCCGCTTGCGGATGCGCTCCAGCAGCTGCGCGTAGTCCTTCGGGCGCGGGATCTCGCCGCCGGGAAGCTGCATGCCCAGCTCGGCGAGAAACTCGCGCAGCGCGGTGACCTTCTCCGCCGCCGGCACGTCGTGCACGCGGTACAGCACCGGGTGGCCGTGCTCGGCGAGGAAGTTGCCGGCGCAGACGTTGGCCGCCAGCATGCACTCCTCGATCAGGCGGTGCGCGTCGTTGCGCGGCTCCTGCACGATCTTCTCGATCTTGCCGCGCGCGTCGAACAGCATGCGCGTCTCGACGGTCTCGAAATCGATCGCGCCGCGGCGCGTGCGCTGCTCGAGCAGCACCTTGAACACCGAGTAGAGCTGCGCGAGGTGCTCCGGCGGCCTGCCGGCGGAGATCTTCTGCCAGACCTCGGTATAGGTCATCCTGGCATGCGAGCGGAACACCGCCGGATAGAACTCGTAGCCCTCGATCTGCCCCTCGGGGCTGACCTTCATCTCGCAGACCATCGCCAGGCGGTCGACGTTCGGGTTGAGCGAGCACAGGCCATTCGACAGCTTCTCCGGCAGCATCGGGATCACGCGCCGCGGGAAGTACACCGAGGTGCCGCGCTCGCGCGCGTCGGCGTCGAGCGCGTCGCCGTGCCTCACATAATGGCTGACGTCGGCGATCGCGACCCACAGGCGCCAACCGCGGCTCTCGCGCTTCGCCAGCACCGCGTCGTCGAAGTCCTTCGCCGTCTCGCCGTCGATCGTTACGAAGTGCAGGTCGCGCAGATCGCGCCGGTTCTGGGTATCTTGAGATTGAACCGAATCGGGAAACGCCTTCGCCGCCGCCAGCGCCTTCTTCGAGAACTCGTGCGGCAGGTCGAACTTGCGCACCGCGATCTCGATCTCCCTGCCCGGGTCGGCATAGTGGCCGAGCACCTCGGCGACGCGGCCGATCGGCTGCGCCTGCTTGCTCGGCTGCGCCACCAGGTCGACGGTCACCACCTGCCCCGGCTTGGCGCGGCCGGCCTCGGCCGGCGGCACCAGGATGTCGTGCGCGATGCGGCGGTCCTCCGGCACCAGGAAGGTGACGCCGTGCTCGGAGTGCAGGCGCCCGACGATGCGCCGGCTGCTGCGCTCGAGCACCTCGACGATGCTGCCGGTGGGGCGGCCGCGGTGATCGCGCCCGCCGATGCGCACCGCCGCGCGGTCGCCGTGCATGACGCCGCGCATCTCCTGCGGCGGCAGGAACACCGACGGGCTGCGGTCGTCCGGCACCAGGAAACCGTGGCCGTCGGGGTGGCCCTCGACGCGCCCGGCGACCAGCGCGATGCGCTTGGCGACCAGCAGCGCGCCGGCGCGGTTCTGCAGCGCCGCGCCGGAACGCACCAGCTCGGCCAGGGCGTTCTGGAAATCGCGCCGCGCGGCCCGCTTCACCCGCAGCCGCTTCGCCAGCTCGTCGGGCGTGAGCGGCGCGTCGGCGAGCTCGAGCGCGTGCAGGATTTCCCGCCGCGGATCGTCGGGC
>DASUZH010000273.1:0-3576 GCA_036376975.1 Burkholderiales bacterium
GAGAAATTCCTCGTCAAGCGGCCGCTCCTGAAAGCCCTCGAGGGCCATTCCCCGGTGCTGCTGATCGACGAGCTCGACCGCACCGACGAGCCGTTCGAGGCCTACCTGCTGGAGGTGCTGTCGGACTGGCAGATCACCATCCCGGAGACCGGCACGCTGAAGGCGGCCGAGCCGCCGGTGGTGGTGATCACCTCGAACCGCACGCGCGAGATCCACGATGCCGTGAAGCGGCGCTGCTTCTACCACTGGGTCGACTACCCCGACGCGAAGCGCGAGCTCGAGATCCTGCGCCGCAAGGCGCCGAAGGCGGCGGCCGCCCTGTCGCGCGAGGTGGTGGCGTTCGTGCAGCAGCTGCGCAAGAGCGACCTCTACAAGCTGCCGGGCGTGGCCGAGACCATCGACTGGGCGAACTGCCTGGCGGCGCTCGACCGCGTGGCGCTCGACCCCGAGACGGTGAACAACACCCTCGGCGTGCTGCTCAAGTACCGCGACGACCTCGAGAAAGTGGCGGGCGAGGAAGCCGCGCGCATGGTGGCCGAGGCCCGGGCGACCGCCGCGGCGGCCTGATGCAGGCGGCGGGCCGCCTGGCCGAGAACGTGATGCACTTCGCGCGGCTGCTGCGCGCGGCCGGGCTGCGCATCGGCTCCGACCGCGTGATCGACTGCGTGCGCGCCCTCGAGATCACCGGCGCCGGCGCGCCGCAGCTGCGGCGCGACGACTGGTACTGGACCATGTCGGCGGTGCTGCTCTCGCGCCAGGAGCAGCGCCCGATCTTCGACCAGGCGTTCGGCATCTTCTGGCGCGACCCCAAGCTGGCCGAGAAGATGATGCAGATGATGCTGCCGCAGGCGTACGGCCGCGCGAGCAAGCCGGAGCAGGAGCAGAGCCAGCGCCTCACCGACGCGCTGTTCGACCAGAAGAAGGCGACGGTCGAGAAGGAGGAGCGACTTGAGCTCGAGGCGCGCCTCACCTTCTCCTCGCGCGAGGTGCTGCAGCGCATGGACTTCGACACCATGTCGGCGGCCGAGCTGGCGGAGGCGAAGAAGATGATCGCGCGGCTGCGGCTGCCGCTGCCGGTGATCAGAACCAGGCGGAAAAAAATTTCCAGGAATGGAAAGTCCATCAACCTGAGGGAAACCCTGCGCGAGAGCCTGCGCGAGGGCGGCGACGTCATTCCGCTGGTGCGCGCGGCGCCGCGCGAGCTGCACCCGCCGCTGGTCGTGCTGTGCGACATCTCCGGCTCGATGAACCCGTACGCGCGCATGTTCCTGCACTTCCTGCACGCCATCACCAACGACCGCGACCGGGTCAGCGTGTTCGTGTTCGGCACCCGCCTCACCAACATCACGCGCCAGCTCAGGCATCGCGACGTCGACGTCGCCATGGCGCGGGTGGCCGAGGCGATCAAGGACTGGTCGGGCGGCACCCGCATCGGCGCCTCGCTGCGCGACTTCAACTTCAAGTGGGCGCGCCGCGTGCTCGGGCAGAACGCCTGCGTGCTGCTGGTCTCCGACGGGCTCGACCGCGAGGCGGGCGAAGGCCTGGGCGAGGAGATGGAGCGGCTCGCCAAGTCCTGCCGCCGCCTGATCTGGCTCAACCCCCTGCTGCGCTACGACAAGTTCGAGGCGCGCCCGGCCGGGGTGCGCGCCATGCTGCCGCACGTCGACCTGTTCCTGCCGGTGCATAATCTGAAGAGCCTGGTCGATCTGGCGCACACCCTGAACAGCGCCAACACGGAGACAAAAGAATGGAAATGAAGGGCGAGCAGTTGCTGCCGGCGTCGCAGCAGGCGACCTGGAACGCGCTCAACGACCCCGAGGTGCTGAAGGCCTGCGTGCCGGGCTGCGAGTCGATCACGCCCGCCGGGGACAACGCCTACGAGGTGCTGATGGTGGCGCGCGTCGGGCCGGTGAGCGCGAAGTTCAAGGGCAAGCTGACGCTGTCCGACATCAACCCGCCCAACTCCTACTCGATGGCCTTCGAGGGCCAGGGCGGCGCGGCCGGCTTCGCCAAGGGCGGCGCGCAGGTGACGCTGATCCCCGATGGGGACAAGACCAAGCTGGTCTACGAAGCCAAGGCCAACGTCGGCGGCAAGCTGGCGCAGATCGGCTCGCGCCTGGTCGACGCCGCGGCGAAGAAGGTGGCCGACGAATTCTTCAAGAACTTCAACGCCAAGGTCTCCTCCCTGTGAGCGACGAGCACCACATCGAACCCGTGCCGCGGGACGCGGACCTGCCGACTATCTCCGAGACCACGCTCGGCTTCTTTGCCGCCGGGTCGCTGGTGGTCTTCGTCGTCGCGCTGATCACGCTGTTCGGCTAGCCTTTTATCATTCCGTCCGCCTGATATCCTCGGCACATGCAACCCGAGCGACGTCCCGCCGCCCTGCTGTTCGCCGAGCTGCGCAATTTCACGCGCATGTCGGAGGTGCTCGAGGCCGGCAAGGTGCTGGCGCTCGCCAACGAGTTCTTCTCCGCCGGCGGGCGCGTGGTGAAGGAGCACTCGGGCAAGCTGCTCTCGGTGCAGAACGACTCGCTGCTCGCGGCCTTCACCGCCGGCACGCCGGCGCAGTTCGCCGGCAAGGCGGTGCAGGCGGCGCTGGTGCTGCAGCGCGAGTTCGGCGCGCTCGGCGAGCGCTGGCAGACCGAGTACGGCCTGCCGGCGGCGATCGCCCTGGGCGTGCACTGCGGCGAGACGGTGTTCGGCATGGCCGGCCCGCAGGGCGCCCAGCAGTACGTCGCCTTCGGCGACTGCGTCAGCGTGGCCGAGCGCCTGGTGCACCGCGCGCGCCTGGGCGAGATCGTGCTGTCGATCGACGTGATGAAGACGCTCGGCGCCGAGGTCTCCACGCTCGGCGCGGAGGAGCTGCCGCCGCTCGAGATCGCCAAGCGCCCGGCGATCCCGATCTACGGGCTGGTGCTGGAAACCAGGCTGGACTTTACCTAGAGGTTTTCAAGTCAGCGACTGACGGATCGCCTGCGCCAGCGCATCGGGCGGATGGGCGCCGGACACGCCGACCTTGCGGCCGAAGATGAAGGTCGGCACCGCCGAGATGCCGAGCTCGCGCATGTTCTCCTCGAGCGCCGACACCTGCTGCGCGTCGGCCTGCTGCGGCCAGCCGGCCACGCCGGCCGCGGCCGCGATCCCGGCGAGCACCGCCGGGTCGCCGATGTCGCGCGCTTCCTCGAAGTAGGCCTTGAACAGCGCGTCGACCACCGCGGTGCCGCGCGCCTGCTTTTGCGCCAGGTCGATCAGCTGGTGGGCGGCGACCGTGTTCGGCGTGCGCTGCATGCGGTCGAAGGCGAAGTCGATGCCCTCGCCGCGGCCCTCGGCCGCCACGCGCGCATCCAGGCCGCGCGAGCGCTCGAGCGAGCCGAACTTCGCCTTGCGGTACTCCTCGCGCGCCACGCCTTCCTTCGGCATGCCGGGATTGAGCTGGAACGGCAGCCAGCGGATCTCGGGCTGCACCTCGCCCTCCAGCAGCGAGAGCGCCTTCTCCAGGCGCCGCTTGCCGATGTAGCACCACGGACAGATGACGTCCGAGGCGACCTCGATGACCAGGGGCTTCTTCAAGGC
>DASUZH010000274.1:0-2076 GCA_036376975.1 Burkholderiales bacterium
CGTAGTCGGCGTACGCCGGCTCGGCGCCGCAGACGTAGGGCTGGCGCTTGAGCGCCGCCTGCATCGGCTCGAGCGCGCGCCCGAGGCGCTTGAGCGCGTCGTCGCGCTCGGCGCGCGTCTGCTCGAGCGTCTTTTTCACGATGCCCTCCATCATCTGGCGGAAAAACGCGTCGTCGCGCGGGTCGACGCGCTCGTGGATGTCGGCCACGATCACCGGCAGCATCGCCGGCACCACCACGCGGTCCACCCAGGTGTTGAAGGCATGCGACAACCCGCGGCCGATCGCGCCGCCGAACAGCGTCGGCATCTTCGGATAGCGATCCTCGAGGTGCTCTGCGATCTTCCACGAATCGCGCACCGTGGCTTCCCCGTCCGTAAGGATGGGAACGGTCTTGCCGTTCGAGAAGGCGATCGCCGCCTTGTCGCTCATGCAGACCGGCTCGGTGTCGAACTTGAGCCCCTTGTGGCTGAGCGCCATGCGCGTGCGCCAGGAGAACAGGCTGTAGCGCCTGCCGTTCTGCCCGCCGAGCTCCCAGAGCGTGATCATGCGGCCTTCTTCGGTTCCTTGACTTCGTGGCTCGCGGGGCGCGCCTTGACGCGCAGCTCGACCTGCTCGGAGCGCTCGCGCGGCGCGTTGCGGAACGCCTGGTCGCGGCCCGAGAGGTACTGCGGCGGCCAGTGCTGCCCCATGTGCTGGTACCAGGCCGACGCCTGCAGGGTGAAGTAGGGGTTCGCCAGGTGCGGCCGCGCCAGCGCCACCAGGTCCGCCTTGCCCGAGGCAAGCAGCGTATTCACCTGGTCGGCGGTGGTGACCGCGCCGACGGTCATGGTGGCGATGCCTACCTCGTTGCGCACCCAATCGGAGAACGGCGCCTGGTACATGCGGCCGTACACCGGCCGCTGGTAAGGCACGGTCTGGCCGGTGGAGCAGTCGATCATGTCGCAGCCCGCCGCCTTCAGCATGCGCGCCGCGGCCATCAGGTCCTCGCCCGACAGGCCGCCCGGCGCCCAGTCGGTGGCGGAAAGTCGCACTGACATCGGTTTTCCCTGTGGCCACACGGCTCTGCAGGCGCGCCAGACTTCCAAGGGGAAACGCATCCTGTTCTCGATGCTCCCGCCATACTCATCCTTGCGCTGGTTCGTCAACGGCGAAATGAAGCTGGCGAGCAGGTAGCCGTGCGCCATGTGGAGCTCGAGCATGTCGAACCCTGCTTCGTTTGCAAAAACAGTACTCCTTGAAAAATCCGCGACGATCTTGTCCATGTCCGCGCGGTTCATCTCGCGTGGCACCTGCGATACGCCTTCGTAGTAGGGCAGCGGCGATGCGGAAAGCAGCGGCCAGTTGCCGTTGTCGAGCGGATAGTCCATCCGCTGCCAGCCGAGCTGGGTCGAGCCCTTGCGCCCGGAGTGGCCGAGCTGCATGCACATCTTCGCCTTCGAATTGGCGTGCGCGAAATCGACGATGCGCTTGAACGCGTCGCGCTGCTGCTCGTTCCACAGGCCCGTGTCGCCCGGCGAGATGCGCGCCTCGGGCGACGGGCAGGTCATCTCGACGTACACCAGGCCGGCGCCGCCCACGGCGCGGCTGCCGAGGTGCACGAAATGCCAGTCGCCCGGCACGCCGTCGACCGCCGAGTACTGGTCCATCGGCGACACCACGACCCGGTTCTCCACCACCATCTCGCGCAGGCGGAACGGCGTGAACATCGGCACCGGCGGGTTCTTCAGGTCGATGTCGAAGCCCTGCTCCTTCACCTTCTGCGCGAACCAGCCGTGCATCCGCCGGACGAACGCCGGGTCGCGCAGCTCGAGGTTCTCCCAGGTGATCTGCTTGGAGCGCGACATCACGCCGAAGGCGAACTGCAGCGGCTCCATGCCCCAGTAGCGCTTCATGTGCTCGAACCAGGCGAGCGAGACGTTGGCGGCATGCTGGGTCTTCTCGACCTCTTCGCGCCGCGCCGTGTCGTAGCGCTTCAGCGCCGCCGCAATTTCGTTGTCTTTTCTAAGACATTCATAGAGGGCGATCGCGTCCTCCATGGCGAGCTTGGTCCCGGAGCCGATCGAGAAATGCGCGGT
>DASUZH010000275.1:0-2053 GCA_036376975.1 Burkholderiales bacterium
CGACCTGTCGCCCGCCGACATGATCCTGTTCAAGAAGCACCGCTTCGGCGGCTTCGTCACCGACGTCGGCGGCGTCACCTCGCACACCGCGATCGTCGCGCGCTCGCTCGGCATCCCGGCGATCGTCGGCCTGCACCACGCGCGCCACATGATCAGCGAGGGCGAGACGCTGATCGTCGACGGCCAGGGCGGCGTGCTGATCGTCAACCCCGACCCGCTGGTGCTCGCCGAGTACCGCCTGCGCGAGTCGCAGCTCGGCCTGGAGAAGCAGAAGCTGCGGCGCCTGAAGTCGACGCCGGCGGCGACCCTCGACGGCACGCCGATCGAGCTGTACGCCAACATCGAGCTGCCGCAGGACATGCCGCAGGTGCTCGACGCCGGCGCGCAGGGCGTCGGCCTGTTCCGCAGCGAGTTCCTGTTCCTCAACCGCAAGGACCTGCCCGACGAGGACGAGCAGTTCGCCGCCTACCGCGAGGTGGCGCAGGCGATGCAGGGCCGCCCGGTGGTGCTGCGCACGCTCGACCTGGGCGCCGACAAGGCGCTCAACGGCGACGGCCAGGGCGCGCAGACCATGCCCAACCCGGCGATGGGGCTGCGCGCGATCCGCTTCTGCCTCGCCGAGCCGCAGATGTTCCTCACCCAGCTGCGCGCCATCCTGCGCGCCTCGCACTACGGCAAGGTGAGGATCCTGCTGCCGATGCTCGCCCACGTGCACGAGATCGAGCAGACCCTGACCCTGATCCGCCAGGCGAAGGAGCAGCTCGACGACCGCGGCGAGCCCTACGACAAGCAGGTCGAGATCGGCGGCATGATCGAGATCCCGGCGGCGGCGCTCGCGCTGCCGATCTTCATGAAGCGCCTCGACTTCCTGTCGATCGGCACCAACGACCTGATCCAGTACACCCTCGCCATCGACCGCACCGACGACGCGGTGGCGCACCTCTACGACCCGCTGCACCCGGCCGTGCTGACGCTGGTTGCCGGCACGATTCAGACCGCCACGCGCGGCGGGACGCCAGTCGCCGTTTGCGGTGAAATGGCGGGCGACCTGCAGCTCACCCGCCTGCTGCTCGGCCTCGGCCTGCGCAACTTCTCGATGCACCCGTCGCAGCTGCTCGCCATCAAGGAGCGCATCCTGCGCACCAACCTCGCCGAAGTGCAGGCGCTCGCGCAGCGCGTGCTGCGCGCGAGCGACCCGACGAAGACGCGCGAGCTGCTCGCCAAGCTGAATTCATAGGAGAGTCCGATGAGATGGGCCTTGCTTCTGCTTTGCACCGTTTACGGTTTTTCTTTTTCTCAGAGCTACCCGGCCAAGGCGGTCAAGGTGGTGGTGCCGTTCCCGGCGGGCAGCGCCACCGACCAGATCGCGCGCGTCGTCGGCCAGCAGCTGCAGGAATCGCTCGGCCAGCCGTTCGTGGTGGAGAACAAGCCCGGCGCGCAGGGCTCGATCGCGGCCAGCGAGGTCGCGCGCGCGGCGCCCGACGGCTACACGCTGATGGTCGGCACCAACACGCCGCTGGCGGCGAACCCAAGCCTGTTCAAGAAGCTCAACTACGACCCGGTGAAGGACTTCGCGCCGGTCGCGCGTCTCGGCACCATCTCCTTCATGATCATGGTGCGCCCCGACTTCCCGGCGCAGAACTTCAAGCAGTTCCTCGCGCACGCGAAGGCCAACCCCGGCAAGCTCTCGGCCGGCTACGGCTCGGCCGGCTCGCAGGTGTCGCAGGCGCTGCTGCGCTCGATGGGCAAGCTCGACTTCATCGACGTGCCGTACAAGGGCCTGCCGCAGGCCATCACCGACGTGCTGGGCGGCTCGATCAGCTTCACCTTCGCCGACCTGGCCAATGCGCTCGCGCAGATCAAGGGCGGCAAGCTGCGCGGCATCGCCGTCACCTCGGCAAAGCGCTCGGCGCTGGCGCCCGACGTCCCGGCGATCGCGGAGGAGCTCCCCGGGTACGAGCTGATCGCCTGGTTCGCGCTGGTCGCGCCGGCGGGCACCCCCGCCCCCGTGGTCGCGCGCCTGCACGAGGTCACCGCCGGCGCCCTCGCCAAG
>DASUZH010000276.1:0-3162 GCA_036376975.1 Burkholderiales bacterium
CATCTCGCCGCCCGCCGCCGAAGCGGCCGGGCCCGCCCTCGCCTCGATGCTGATCTATCTGCTGATGGCGCTGGTCCTCGCCGTGCGCCCTGCGGGGCTGTTCTCCAGCCGATGAAGCTGCGCATCGTCCTCTGGGGCCTCGCCATCGCGCTGCTCGTCGCGCTGCCGCCGATTGCCACCGCGCTCGGGCAGACGTACTACATCGACCTCGTGCGGCGCATGCTGATCCTGTCGATCGCCGCCGCCAGCCTCAACCTGATCCTCGGCTACGGCGGCCTGGTGTCCTTCGGCCATGCCGCCTACCTCGGCATCGGCGCCTACGCGGTCGGCATCCTCGGCTTCTACGGCGTGAGCAACGGCTTCGTGCACCTGTTGGTGGCCACGAGCGCGTCCGCGCTCATAGCCCTAGCCATCGGCGCGGTGTCGATCCGCACCAGCGGCATCTACTTCATCATGATCACGCTCGCGTTTACGCAGATGCTCTACTACCTCGGCATCTCGCTCGCCGAGTTCGGCGGCGACGACGGCATGCGCCTCAAGTCGCGCAGCCTGTTCGGCGGGCTGGTCGACCTGCGCGACCCGGTGACCTTCTACTACGTCGCCCTCGCCATCCTGCTGTTCTGCGTCTATGCAATAAACAGAATCGTGAATTCGCGATTCGGCATGGTCCTGCGGGCGAGCAAGTCGAACGACGCGCGCTCCCGGGCGATCGGCTTCTCGCCCTACCCGTACCGCCTGGCCGCCTTCGTCATCTCGGGCGCGATGTGCGGGGTCGCCGGCATGCTCTACGCCAACCACACCAACTACATCACTCCCGGCCTGATGAGCTGGCATCAGTCGGGCGAGCTGATGTTCATGGTGATCCTCGGCGGCATGGCGACCAGCGCCGGCCCGGTGCTCGGCACCTTCGCCTTCCTGGTGTTCGAGGAAGTGCTGAAGGCCTGGACCGAGCACTGGCAGGTCGTGCTGGGGCCGCTATTGGTGCTGTGCGTGCTGTTTTTCAGGCGCGGCCTGGCCGGGATCTTCTTCCGCCATGACTAGCCTGCTCTCGGTCGAGAAACTGTCGAAGAGCTTCGGCGCCCTGCGCGCGAGCGACGGCATCGACTTCGAGGTGCGCGAGGGCGAGACGCACGCGGTGATCGGCCCGAACGGCGCCGGCAAGACCACCTTCATCAGCCAGCTCGCCGGCATGCTGCGCCCGGACGGCGGCCGCATCGCCTTCGCCGGCGAGGACATCACCCGCCTGCCGGCGCCGCGGCGCGCGCGCCGCGGCCTGGCGCGCTCGTTCCAGATCACCAGCATCTACCTCGAGTTCAGCGCGCTGCAGAACGTGGCGCTGGCGGTGCAGGCGCACGCCGGCCACAGCTTCCGGTTCTGGCGCGACGCGCGCAACGACGCCGCGCTGCTCGACCCCGCCCGCCGCGCGCTCGAGGAAGTCGGCTTCGACAGCAGCCGGTTCGGCATCCAGGCCGCCAACCTGGCGCACGGCGAGCAGCGCCAGCTCGAGGTGGCGATGGCGCTCGCCACGCGGCCGCGCCTGCTCCTGCTCGACGAGCCGATGGCGGGCATGGGCATCGAGGAATCGCAGCGCATGATCGCCCTGCTCGCCTCGCTCAAGCGCCGGCAGACCATCGTGCTGGTCGAGCACGACATGGACGCGGTGTTCCGCCTCGCCGACCGCATCTCGGTGCTGGTCTACGGCCGCGTCATCGCCACCGACACGCCGGAGAAGATCCGCGCCAACGAGGAGGTGCGGCGCGCCTACCTCGGGGAGGATTTCTGATGCTGGAGATCCGCGACCTGGAGACCGCCTACGGCCGCAGCCAGGTGCTGTTCAAGGTCAGCCTCGAGGTGCGCGCCGGGCAGGTGGTGACGCTGCTCGGCCGCAACGGCATGGGCAAGACGACCACCGTGCGCTCGATCATGGGAATGACGCAGGCGCGCTCGGGCCGGGTGGTCTATGAAGGCAGGGAGATCCAGAAGCTGCCGTCGTACCGCATCGCGCAGGCCGGCCTCGGCCTGGTGCCCGAGGGGCGGCAGGTGTTCCCCAACCTGACCGTGCGCGAGAACCTGGTCGCCACCCAGCGCGGGTCCGGCTGGAACATGGAGAAAATCTTCTCCTTGTTTCCACAGTTGAAAGCCCGGCTTTCCAATTACGGCAACCAGCTCTCCGGCGGCGAGCAGCAGATGCTCGCCATCGCGCGCGCGCTGATGACCAATCCGCGCCTGCTGATCCTCGACGAGGCCACCGAGGGCCTCGCCCCGCTCATCCGGGCCGAGATCTATCGCTCGATCGAGCGCCTCAAGGCGGACGGGCTGTCCATCCTGCTGATCGACAAGGACGTGAAGGCCCTGACGCGCGTCGCCGACCGCCACTTCGTGCTCGAGAAGGGCCGCGTGGTATGGAGCGGCAGCTCGGCCGAGCTGGCGGCGAACGCGGAGCTTCAGCACAAGTATCTCGGGGTATAAACTTCCAGGCATGAAGCGCGAGAACGTCGTCGGCCGGGCCAACGTCGAGGACACGCCCGAGCTCGAGGAATACTACCGGGCGCTGGAGGACGAGGAGCTCGGCGCGTTGTGGAACGTCGCCAACGAGATCGAGCCCTGGTATCCGCAGCCCAAGTCGATCCCCACTCTCTGGAAATGGAAGGCGGTCGAGCCATTCGTCCGGAGGGCCGCACAGCTTGTCTCCGCAGAGAAGGCAGCGCGTCGCGTCGTCATGCTCGTGAATCCGGGCCGCAAGGAGTGGAGCGCCGCCGCCGGCCTGCTCTACACCGGCGTGCAGGTGATGAACCCCGGCGAAGCGGCTTCCGCGCACCGCCATCAGGCGAGCGCGCTGCGCTTCGTCATGGACGGCAGGGGCGCGTACACCATCGTCGACGGCGAGCGCCTCGACCTCGGCGCGCGCGACTTCGTGCTCACGCCCAACGGCACCTGGCACGAGCACGGCGTCGACGCCGACGGCACGCAATGCACCTGGCAGGACGGCCTCGACATTCCGTTGATGAACTCGCTCGACGCGAACTTCTACGAGGTGCACCCGAAGATCAACCAGAAGCCGTCGAAGCTGTCGCGGCGGAACTGGAAGAAGCCCTACTCGCCTGTCTTCCTCTACAAGTGGGACGAGAGCTACAAGGCGCTGAAGAAGAAAGGCGCGTTCGA
>DASUZH010000277.1:0-2645 GCA_036376975.1 Burkholderiales bacterium
CCTGCTGTGGGTCCTCGCCGGCGCCGTGCTGGCCTACGCGCTGTGGTTCCTCGCGCGCATGCTGCCGTGCGGCCGCGAGCCGGTGCCCGAGCCTTATCGCCCGCCGCCGGCGCTGTTCGGCATGGAGCTCGCGCCCGAGACGCTGCCGGCCGACGTCGCCGGCGCGGCCGCGGCGCTCGCGCGCGAAGGCAGGCTGCGCGAGGCGCTCGGCCTGCTCTACCGCGGCACGCTGTCGGTGCTGGTGCACCAGCGCGGCGTGCGGCTGCTCGCCAGCCACACCGAAGCCGAGGTATTGCAGCTTTCGGGAAAGGAAACCACCTACCTCGAGAAATTGGTCGATGCGTGGCGGCTGTGCGCCTACGCCAAGCGCGACCCCAGCGTGGCCGACATCGAGCTGCTGGCGCAGGGCTACCGGGCGTCCTTCGCATGAGAACCCGCCTGCTCCTGATCGGCGGCCTGTTCCTGCTCGCGGCGCTCGGCGCGGCATGGTTCTACAACAACTTCGAGCGCGTGCCCTACAAGGAGCGCGTCGGCCCGTCGAGCGAGGTGCGGCTGCGCCCGTACCTCGCCGCGCAGCGATTCGCCGAGCGGATGGAGGTGAAGGCCTCCGAGGTGCGCTCGCTGCCCGAGCTCGACGCGCTGACCGCGGGCGGCGCGCTGCTGATGCCCTCGCGCCGCCAGGCGCTCGAGCCGCGGCGCCTCGCGCAGGTCGTGGCGTGGGTCGATCGCGGCGGGCACCTGATCGTCGAGGCGGAGCTCGCCGGCGTGCCCGATCCGCTGCTCGACCTGCTCGCGGTGCGCCGCACCACGGTCGAGCCCGGCTCCGGCAAGCCGGTGCTGGTCCACCTCGACGATGGCCGGCGGCTCGCGGTCTCGCTGCCGCCGCGCATGGGCCTGCAGGCGCAGCAGGCGCGCGAGCTGCTGGTGTATGCCGGCGCGCGCAACGCACCGCAGCTCGTCTCCTACCGGCGCGGCGCCGGCTTCGTCACCGTCGCGACCAGCCTGCAGTTCGCCACCAACCGCCTGATCGGCGAGAACGACCACGCCGAGTTCCTGTGGCACCTGCTCAACCTGAACCGCTCGACGCCGACGCTGCAGGTATTCAACAGCCCGCGGCGCCTTTCGTTGTGGGGCTTCCTGAGGGACAACGCGGCGGAGGCGCTCGGCGCGAGCTTCGCGCTCCTCCTGCTGTGGCTGTGGCGCATCGCGCCGCGCTTCGGGCCGGTGGCGCCCGACGCGCTGCCGGCGCGCCGGCGCCTGCTGGACCACCTGCGCGCAAGCGGCCGCTACTACTGGACCAGCGGCCTGCGCGACAAGCTGGTGGTCGCGGCGCGCGACGCCGCGCTGCGCCGCGTGGCGCGCGCCCAGCCCGACTTCGCGGCTGCGTCCCAGGCGGAGAAGGCGTCCCGGCTGGCTTCGCTGACCGGCGCTTCCGCCGAGGAAGCGGGCCGTTTCCTCACCGCCGCCGGCCCGCTGCGCGGCGCCGATTTCATCCGCGTCGCGCAGCAGGCCCAGCGCGCGCATGCCGCTTTGGAGAAAGGCAAGAAATGAACACACAAGCAAAGCCCACCCCCGAGCAGTTCGCGCAGGCGACCAAGGTCGCGCAGGCGATGCGCGCCGAGATCGGCAAGGCGCTGGTCGGCCAGGCCGCGGTCGTCGAGCACGTGCTGTGCGCGCTGCTCGCCGGCGGCCACGTCCTGGTCGAAGGCGTGCCCGGCCTCGGCAAGACCCTGCTCGTGCGCGCCCTGGCCCGCACGATCACCGGCACCTTCGGCCGCATCCAGTTCACGCCCGACCTGATGCCGGCCGACGTCACCGGCCACACCCTCTACGACCCGAAGAACCAGGTCTTCACCACCCGCCGCGGGCCGGTGTTCGTCAACCTGCTGCTGGCCGACGAGATCAACCGCGCGCCGGCGAAGACGCAGGCCGCGCTGCTCGAGGTGATGCAGGAGGGCCAGGTGACGATCGAGGGCCAGGCGCTGGCGCTCGAGCCGCCGTTCATGGTGCTGGCGACGCAGAACCCGATCGAGCAGGAGGGCACGTACGCGCTGCCCGAAGCGCAGCTCGACCGCTTCCTGCTCAAGGTGAGGATCGACTATCCCGCGCAGGCCGAGGAGGCGGCGCTGGTGCGCCAGGTCACCGACGGCAAGATCGGCGACCGCCTGAACGTCGAGCAGGTGGCGCCGCTGCTCAAGCCCGAGACGGTCGTGCTGCTGCAGCGGATCGCGGCCTCGCTGCGCGTCGACGACGCGGTGATGGACTACGCGATCCGCCTGGTGCGGGCGACGCGCACCTGGGCCGGCGTGATCGCCGGCGCGGGGCCGCGCGGCGGCATCTCCCTGGTGCGGGCGGCGCGCGCCGCGGCGCTGCTCGAAGGCCGCGACTTCGTCACCCCCGACGACGTCAAGCGCATGGCGCTGCCCGCGCTGCGCCACCGCATCGCGCCTTCCCCCGAGCTGGAGCTGGAAGGCCGGGATACCGACGGCATCCTCAAAGGACTGCTCGAGAAGATCGAAGCCCCCCGCAAGTGACCCTGGTCCTTCCCGCCCCGCGCCTGGTGTGGCTCGCGACGGCGACCGCCGCGGCGGCGATCGGCGTGGCCGTCGCCGGCGCGTTCCAGGCGCAGTGGCTGACGCTCGCCG
>DASUZH010000278.1:0-2416 GCA_036376975.1 Burkholderiales bacterium
GGTGAAGGACCTGGTCGGCGCGGTGGTGTTCCTGATCATCTTCTGCGCGGTGATGTTCTTCGTGCCGGAGATGGGCGGCTACTTCCTCGAGCACAACAACTTCATCCCGGCCGACCCGCTGAAGACGCCCGAGCACATCGCGCCGGTGTGGTACTTCACGCCGTACTACTCGATCCTGCGCGCGATCCCGCCGCTGTTTGCCTCGCAGTTCCCGGGCGTGCTGGTGATGGGCATCGCCACCATGATCCTGTTCTTCCTGCCCTGGCTCGACCGCTCGCCGGTCAAGTCGATCCGCTACCGCGGGCCGTACTACAAGTGGGCGCTGACCATCTTCGTCATCGCGTTCGTCATCCTCGGCTACCTCGGCGTCAAGCCGACCACCGTGTGGGGCCAATTCAAGGATGCAAGAGATATTTTGGATACGAAAGACATTGCTACCTGGGTGGCGCGCCTTTGCACGGTTCTCTACTTCGCCTTCTTCTTCCTGATGCCCTGGTACACCGCGCGCGACAAGGTGCAGCCGGTCCCCGAGCGGGTGACGGCATGAAAAAGATCCTCCTCGCCCTGCTGCTTTGCCCGCTGCTCGCCCTGGCGGCCGAGACCGGCTACCGCCTCGACCACTCGCCGAACGACGTGAGGGACCTGGTCAGCCTGCAATCCGGCGCGCGCACCTACGTCAACTACTGCCTCGGCTGCCACAGCGCGCAATACGTGCGCTACAAGTCGCTCACCGAGCTCGGCCTGACCGAGGCGCAGGTCCGCGACAATCTGCTGTTCACCGGCGAGAAGGTCGGCGACATGATGAAGTCGCCGGTGCCGGCGCAGGCCAAGCAGTGGTTCGGCGTGGTGCCGCCCGACCTCTCGGTGATCGCGCGCTCGCGCGGCGCGGACTGGCTGTACACCTACCTGCGCACCTTCTACCGCGACCCGAAGACGCCGACCGGCTGGAACAACGCCGTCTTCCCGAACGTCGCCATGCCGCACGCGCTCTGGCAGCTGCAGGGCGAGATGGCCTACGACGCGGAGAAGAAGCAGTGGAGCGAGAAGTCGAAGGGCGCGCAGAGCCGCACCGAGTACGACGCGACCGTGCGCGACCTGGTCAACTTCCTCGCCTGGATCGGCGAGCCGGCCGCGGCGGAGCGCAAGAGCCTCGGCATCATGGTGCTGCTGATCCTCGCGCTGGTCCTTTTCCCGCTGACCTACTGGCTGAAGAAGGAATTCTGGAAGGACGTGAAGTAACCCTACGCCGCGCCGCGGCGCGGCATTCGCTGGAACCTAGATCATCATGATGCAACTCTATTCGGGCACCACCTGCCCCTTCTCCCATCGCTGCCGCTTCGTGCTGTACGAGAAGGGCATGGACTTCCAGGTCATCGACGTCGACCTGTACAACAAGCCCGAGGACATCGCGGTGATGAATCCCTACAACCGCCTGCCGGTGCTGGTCGAGCGCGACCTGATCCTGTACGAGTCGAACATCATCAACGAGTACATCGACGAGCGCTTCCCGCACCCGCAGCTGATGCCGGCCGACCCGGTGATGCGCGCGCGGGCACGCCTGATGCTCTACAACATGGAGAAGGAGCTGTTCGACCATGTCGAGGTGCTCGAGTCTGGCAAGGAAAAGCCGATGGAGAAGGCGCGCCAGTACATCAACGACCGCCTGATCGAGCTGTCGCCGGTATTCACCAAGACCAAGCACATGCTGGGCGACGACTTCACCATGCTCGACGTCGCGCTCGCGCCGCTGCTCTGGCGCCTCGACCACTACGGCATCAAGCTCGGCAAGGCCGCCGCGCCGCTGATGAAGTACGCCGAGCGCATTTTCTCGCGGCCGGCGTTCATCGAAGCCCTGACGCCTTCAGAGAAGGTGATGCGAAAGTAAGAAGTGGCGGAGATCCCCACTAAGCCGTACCTGCTGCGCGCGCTGTTCGAGTGGTGCGTGGACAACGGCTACACGCCGCACGTCGCGGTGAAGGTCGACTCCCGCACCCAGGTGCCCGCCGAGTACGTGAAGAACGGCGAGATCACCCTCAACATCAGCCCGACCGCGGTGCACAAGCTGCAGATGGGCAACGAGCTGATCGAGTTCTCGGCGCGCTTCGGCGGCGTGGCGCGCCAGATCTCGGTGCCGGTGGTCAACGTCTATGCGCTGTACGCGCGCGAGACCGGTCACGGCATGACCTTCGACATCGACGGCCCGAAGCCGAGCGTGCAGTCGAAGGCCGAGTCGGAGAACACCGCGCCGCCCAGGCCGCCCACGGCGCTGCCGGCGCCGACCACGCCCGATCCGAAGAAGCCCTCCGGCGGCGGCAAGCCGACCCTGCGACGGATCAAGTAGTAGACTGCGCCGCAGTGCCGGCTTAGCTCAGCTGGTAGAGCAGCGGTTTTGTAAACCGAAGGTCGGCGGTTCGAT
>DASUZH010000279.1:0-2603 GCA_036376975.1 Burkholderiales bacterium
GCCATGTCGAATGGCGCGGAATCAATTTGTATCGGCTGCGCGGCGGAAGGGTCCACAGAGATGGTCTGCCACTGCTCCCGTGCAAAGATGGGGAGATCAAGCTGCTGTCGTTGCGAGTTAGAGTGACTGGCTCACCCGAGCCGTTTCATGTTGCCTTTTGGGCGGTTCACCGGTTCTTCTTCGGCTTCGGCACCGGCGAGTCTCTTCGACCGGTCAAGACAGCTAAGACCTTCACCGTTGAAGAGGTCACACATTCATGGCGGTCTAACATTGAAGGCTAACATTGGTTGCGTTAATACTCTGAGGTACTCATGAGAAAGCTGATTAGCTCGGGCTCCACTTTCGAGACGCAGGTCGGATACTCGCGCGCGGTGGTGGCCGGCGACTGGGTGTTCGTGTCGGGTTGCACCGGATACGACTATTCGAAGATGTCGATCTCCGACGACCTGCTCGAGCAGGCCGAGCAGTGCTTCAGGAACATCGAGACCGCGCTGAAGCAGGCCGGCGCGAGCCTGAAGGACGTGGTGCGGGCGACCTACATCCTGCCCGACGCGTCGCAGTTCGAGAAATGCTGGCCGGTGCTGCGCAAGCACTTCGGCGAGATCCGCCCGGCGTGCACGATGATCGAGGCCGGCCTCGCGCAGCCGAGCATGAAGATCGAGATCGAGGTCACTGCGCTGAAGAGCTAGGGGAGGGGACATGTCGGTCGCACACATAAGCGAAGCTCTGGAGAAAGTCGGCAAGCTGATCGCCGAGCAGCCGGAGAAGGCGAAGGCGAAGAACGCGCCGGCGACGGCGCGGCTGCTCGAAGGCCTGCGCTGCGAGGTGAAGGGGCCGCACGGCGAGACGGCATACACCGACATGACGCCGGCGATGGGCGGCGCGGCGTCGGCGCCGAACCCCGGCTGGCTGTTCCGCGCCGCCCTGGCGAGCTGCACGTCCACCGCGATCGCGATGCGGGCCGCGAAGCAGGGGATCAGCCTGACCAGGCTGGAGATCACGGTCGAGAGCTCATCGGACAGCCGCGGCCTGCTCGGCCTGGACGAGAAGGTTTCCGCCGGACTCTCCAACATCATCTGCCGCGTGAAGATCGGCGCCGACGGCGTGGCGCCCGAGCGCCTGCGCGAGCTCGCCGTGTGGGGCGATCGCCATTCGCCGATTGCGTGCACTACGCGCAACACGCCGGAGCTCGCGGTTGAGGTCGAGGTTGTCTAGCGCGTAGCTAGAGGCGTTCGAGGAAGCGGGCGATCGCCTGGTTGACCGGCTCCGGGTGCGTCACCGGGCCCATGTGCCCCAGTCCCTTGAACTCGACGACCTGCACGTTCGGTAGCGTCTTCGTCAGCAGTCGCGCCACCCCCAGCGAGGAAGCGGGCGACTCGCTGCCGGTCATGTAGAGGACGGGAATCTTCAGCTGCCGGAAGGCGGCGATCGGCGTCGGCTCTTTCATCAGCGCATGCGCCCAGCCGGCGATGTTGGCGACCGAGGCGGCGATCGGCGGCTTGCGCGCGTCGGGCGTCCCCGCCCAGGCGCCCTTGCCCATCCAGTAGTCGATGAACTGCTCGGCGGCGCGGTCGGGGTCGCCGGCGTCGAGGTAGGCCGCGGCGGCGATGACGGCGTTCTTGATGCCGTCGGCGTCGTTGGGCGGCGGCGACTCGGCGTCGACCAGCGCGAACAGGGTCGGCTCGTACAAGGCGAGCGCGCGCACGCGCTGCGGCTGCGCGAGCGCGGCGATCAGCGCGATGGCGCCGCCGTAGGAGTGTCCGACCAGCGTGAACGGATCGCCGGCTTTCGCGAGCACCGGCTCGAGCAGCGCGACCTCGTCGCGCAGCACGACCTGGCGGCCGGACGGCCACGGCGGGCTCTTGCCCGCGCCGTACGAGTCGGCGGCCAGCACGCGGAACTTCGGCGCCAGCAGCTCCATCAGGCCGCGCCACTGGCCGGAGCTGCTGGCGTTGGCATGCAGGCAGACCACGCCGGGGCCGGCGCCTGCCTCGCGATAGTACGGCTCAACTGCCATGCCGCACTTTAGCGGACGGTGATGACTACCTCCAGATATTCGCTCGGCACCACCAGCGAAGCCACGCCGCCCTGGTTGAGGCCGTTCAGCAGGTCGACGAGGTCGCGCTCCAGCGCGGCGCCCTTTTCGGCGCCGAGCGCGGCGAAGGCCTTGTGCACCGGCCCGTACCAGGTGCGGAACACCTCGATGAAGTGCGCCGCCGAGCGGTAGCGGAAATTGAAGATGCGCGGCGTCGCTTCGATCTTTCTCGCAGTCGCGCTGAACAGCGTGCGCAGGTGCGCCTCGCTGCCCCACAGGGAGGGCGACTGCACGCCGGCCGGCGGCGGCAGGTGGCGGCCGAGGACCTTGAACAGCTGGCCGATGAACCCGGCCGGCGTCCAGTTGGCCATGCCGATGCGCCCGCCCGGGCGGCACACCCGCGCCATCTCGGCTGCCGAGCGCGCGTGATCGGGCGCGAACATCACGCCGAACGTCGACACCACGAAATCGAAGCTCGCGTCCTCGAACGGCAGCGCCTGCGCGTCGGCAACGGCAAAGCGCGCAATGCTGCCCTCGGCCGCAGAGCGTCGCTCGGCGCGCTCGATCA
>DASUZH010000280.1:0-4794 GCA_036376975.1 Burkholderiales bacterium
AGTGTCCGCGCTGCAAGCAGAGAAATTCGTTCTGGAAAAAAGTCTGCCGCTTGTGCGGCGCCGCCCTGCAAGCTCACGCCTCACAAGCCGAGATACCCGGCTCTAAGCGTCTCGTCGGCCATCAGTGACTGCGCGCTGCCCTCGGCGATGATGCGGCCCTGCGACAGCACGTAGCTGCGCTTGGCCATGCGGAACACCTGACCGACTTCCTGCTCGACCAGCAGCACCGGCACGCCCTCGGCGTGGATCTTGCCGATCGCCGCGAACAGCTCCTCGCGGATGCGCGGGGCGAGACCGAGCGACGGCTCGTCGATCGCGAGCAGCTTGGCGTCGAACATCAACGCGCGTGCGGTCGCGAGCATCTGCTGCTCGCCGCCCGACAGCGTGCCGGCGATCTGCGCGGTTCTCTCCTTCAAGCGGGGAAACAGCGCGAAGCTGTGGTCCAGGCGGCGCAGCGTCTCTTCCTTGCTGGCAGACAGGAACGCGCCGGCCATGAGGTTCTCGAGCACGGTGAGCTCGCGGAACGGCCGCCGCCGCTCCGGGCAGTGCACCAGGCCGCGCATGCGGATCTCGTGCGCCGGCAATGCGTCGATGCGCTGGCCGGCGAACCAGACCTCCCCGCCGAGCACGATGTCGCCGGTGGTGCCGCGCTTCATGCGCTCCTCGAAGCGCACCAGGCCCGAGATCGCGCGCAGCAGCGTGGACTTGCCGGCGCCGTTCGGCCCCACCAGGCCCACCAGCTCGCCGTCATTCACGGCGAGCGATACGCCGTTCAGGATCTGAGCCTTGTCGTAGCGGACGCTGAGGTTCTTGACCTCAAGCAGCGGCATGCTCGGTCCCCAGGTAAGCCTCGATGACTTTCGGATTCTTGACCACCTCGGCGGGCGTGCCGTCGGCGATGATCTGGCCGTAGTCGACGACGATCACGCGGTCGGCGATCGACATCAGCTCCTTCAGCTTGTGCTCGATCATCAGCACGGCGGGGCCCTCGGAGTGCAGCCGGCCGAAGCGGCCGCCCTTGTGCAGGCGGCGGATCGACTTGGCGAGCAGCTCGGACTCGGCCGGGTTCAGCCCGCCGAGGGGCTCGTCGAGCAGCAGCAGCTCGGGCTCGGTGGCGATGGCGCGCGCCACCTCGAGGCGCTTGAGGTCGCCCTGCGACAGCGCCGAGGCCGGCTCGAGCGCCATGTCGGAGATGCCGACGAACTCGAGCGCGTCCATCGCCTTCGCCTCGACGCGCTTCACCCACTCGCCGCCGCGCCGCGCGCGCGGCGCGACCAGCGGCACCATCACGTTGGCGATGATCGGCAGGTGGCGGAACGGCCGCGTGTTCTGGAACGTGCCGGCGATGCCGCGCTCGACCACTTCCCACGGCCGCAGCGCGGCGAGCTCCTCGCCGTTGAACACGATGCTGCCGCTGTCGGGGCGCAGGATCTTGGTGATCAGGCGCAGCAGCGTGGTCTTGCCGGCGCCGTTCGGGCCGATCAGCCCGACGATCTGGTCGCGCTTCAGCTCGAAGCTCACGTTGTTGACCGCGGTGAGCCCGCCGAAGCGCTTGGTGAGGCCCTCTACCCGGAAAAAGGCTCCCGCCACCGGCCTAGGCGCCGGTTTCTTCGCGCAGCTCGCGGCGCGAGACCTTGCCGACGTCGGTCTTCGGCAGCTCGCCGCGGAACTCGACGATGTGCGGCACCTTGTACTCGGCGAGCTGCTGCTTGCAGTAGGCCTTGATCTCGTCCTCGTTCACCTTGCCGCGCGCGTCGCCCTGCAGCACCACGATCGCCTTGATGCGCTGGCCGACCGCGGGGTCGGCGACGCCGATCACGCCGGCGGCCTTGATCTGCGGGTGACCGTAGAGCACGTCCTCGACGTCCTTGGCGAAGATCGAGTAGCCCTTGTACTTGATCAGGTCCTTCGAGCGGTCGTAGAAGTGGAAGTAGCCTTCCTCGTCCATGCGCACGATGTCGCCGGTGCGCAGCCAGCGCATGCCGTCGCGCTCGAGGAACACGCGCGCGCTCTCCTCGGGCTTGTTCCAGTAGCCGCGCATCACGTTCGGCCCCGACAGCAGCAGCTCGCCGGTCTGCCCCGGCGGCACGAACTCGAGCGTGTCGGCGTTCATTACCGCGGCCTGCATGCTCGGGATCGGGCAGCCGAACGAGCCGGTCTTGGGGCGCGCGAGCGGGTTGATGTGGCTGGCGGCCGCCACCTCCGACAGGCCGTAGCCCTCGGTGATGGTCGAGCCGGTGCGCTTGTGCCAGCCCTTCATGGTCGATTCGTGCAGCGTGTCGGCGCCCGACACCAGCAGCTTGAGCCGCTTCCAGTTCGCCTTGTTGGTGTCCTTGTGGTCCTTCAGGTATTCGTAGAGCGTCGGCACGCCGTAGAACACGGTGGCCTGGTGGCGCTCCATCGCGGCGAGGATCTCCTCGGTGTCGGGACTGGTGAACAGCACCAGCAGGTTCCCCTGGCACAGCCCGTTCAGCATGATGATGGCCTGCCCGTAGATGTGGAAGAACGGCAGGAAGGCGAGGATCACCTCCTTGCCCGGCGCCAGCCTGAAGGCGGCCTCGCTCATCGCCTGGGCGGCCACCAGGTTGTAGTGCGTCAGCATCACGCCCTTCGGGTTGCCGGTGGTGCCGCCGGTGTAGGGCAGCGCGGCGAGGTCGGCGCGCGGGTCGATGTCGACCGCCGGCGCCTGCGCCGGGTGCTTCTTCAGCAGGTCCTGCAGCCAGTGCAGGTTGGCCGCCGGCCGGATGTCCGCCTTCTTGCCGAACAGGCGCTTGAGCGCCGGCAGGTACTCGCCGACGTTGGTGAGCACGGCGAAGTCGAGCTGGGCGCCGGACTTCTCGACCTTCTCGTACAGGATGTCCTGGCAGATCACCGCGCGCGCGCCGCTATCCTGGATCTGGTGGCGCACCTCGTGGCTGGTGTAGACCGGGCTGATCGGCGTGACGGTGGCGCCGCACTTCAGCGCGGCGAAGTAGGCGATGATGAACTGCGGGCTGTTCAGCAGGTAGAGCGCGATGCGGTCGCCCTTGCGGATGCCGAGCGCGGCGAGCGCGTTCGCCAGGCGGTCGGTGGCCTCGCGCAGCTCGCCGTAGGTGATCGAGCGGCCGTAGAACACCACCGCGGTGCGCTGCCGATCCCGCTCGGTGGCTTCGTCGAACACCTGCGGCACCGACTTGAGCGGCGCCTCGACCGCGGCGGGCACCCCCGGCGGGTAATGCTTGAGCCAGGGCCTGGCCAAGTATTCGTTTGCGCCCATGCCTCCTCCTGCGGAAGATTGTAGCTTCGATGGACGAGATCGTCGCCCGCAGCATGGCGCGCTGGCCCGACGTGCCGGCGGTGTACGGCTGGCTGCAGCTCGACCGGCGCGGCAACTGGCGCATCAAGGGCGAACGCATCGCGAACCAGGCGCTCCGCGAGTTCATTGCACGCAACTACCAGGTTGACGCGCGCGGCTGCTGGTTTTTCCAGAACGGGCCGCAGCGCGTGTTCGTCGAGCTCGCTTACACGCCCCTGGTGGTGCACTTCGAGGGCCAGGCGCTGTTCGATCACTGCGCGCGGCCGTTCCCGCCGAAGCGCTTCCTGCAGGACGACGAAGGCTCGGTGCTCGCCGAGGGCGAATCGGCGATCGCGCTGCTCGATGACCGGGATTTGCAGCAGTTCGCCGAGCGCGCCGGGCCGCTTGCGGATATCCTGCGGGCCGACGTCGCGCGCCGCTTCGGATTCGTCGCCGCGCCGCGTCCATGACAGGGCGAAAAACCGGGGAAATTCGTTGCGCTACCCCGGATTCCTCTTTATAATCCGGCCTCTTTTTTGGCCCCTGGGCGGCTGATCTGAGGATCCGACAGCCGCCCGGTTTGTTTCTGGAAATCTTAAAAACATGCCTACCGTCAATCAGTTAGTGAGGGCTGGGCGCGTTGCAAAGCGCGCCAAGTCGAAAGTCCCGGCGCTTGCCGGCTCGCCGCAGAAGCGGGGAGTCTGCACCCGGGTCTACACCACGACCCCGAAGAAGCCCAACTCGGCGCTTCGCAAGGTGGCCAAGGTGCGCCTCACCAACGGCTTCGAAGTCATCGGCTACATCGGCGGCGAGGGCCACAACCTGCAGGAGCACTCGGTGGTGCTGATCCGCGGCGGGCGCGTGAAGGACCTGCCCGGCGTGCGCTACCACATCGTGCGCGGCTCGCTCGACACGCAGGGCGTGAAGGACCGCAAGCAGAGCCGTTCCAAGTACGGCGCCAAGGCGCCGAAGTCGGCATAAAGACAGGAATCCCGCACCCATGCCCCGCCGCAGAGAAGTCCCCAAGCGCGAGATCCTGCCGGATCCGAAGTTCAACAACGTCGAGATCGCCAAGTTCGTCAACGTGCTGATGACGCGCGGCAAGAAGTCGGTCGCCGAGCGCATCATTTACGGCGCGCTCGACACGATCAAGACCAAGTCGGGCAAGGACCCGATCGAGGTGTTCACGCAGGCGGTGCAGAACGTGAAGCCGGTGGTCGAGGTGAAAAGCCGCCGCGTCGGCGGCGCAAACTACCAGGTGCCGGTGGAAGTGCGCCCGGTGCGGCGCGTGGCGCTCGCCATGCGCTGGATCCGCGAGGCGGCGCAGAAGCGCGGCGAGAAGTCGATGATGGTGCGCCTGGCGGGCGAGCTGGCCGAGGCGGCCGAGGGCCGCGGCGGCGCGATGAAGAAGCGCGAGGAAGTGCACCGCATGGCGGAGGCCAACAAGGCCTTCTCCCACTACCGGTTCTAGGAATGGCCGTGGCGCGCAAAACCCCCATCGAGCGATATCGGAACATCGG
>DASUZH010000281.1:0-5762 GCA_036376975.1 Burkholderiales bacterium
AAACGCCTCGGCCCAGGCCAGGCGGCGCGCCAGGTCGCGCGCCGAGCTGCGCGCGCGCATGGCGCGCGCCGCGTACCTCGTATTGCCGAGCCTGGGCTGCGCCGCGCCGCCGCGCGCGCTGGTCGAGGCCTTCGCGCATTCGCTGCCGGTGATCGCTAGCCGCATCGCCGGCCTCGCCGAGCTGGTCGAGCCGGGCCGCAACGGCCTGCTGTTCGAGGCGGGCTCGGCGCGCGACCTGGCGCGCCGCCTGGCCTGGGCCGAGGCGTTTCCCGAAAAGATGCGCCAGATGGGGGAGTGTGCCCAGGCGGACTACCAGTGCCGCTTCGGGGCAGACTGGGGCTACCAGAGGCTGTTCGGCGAAAGGCGACAGTACGCGCGCGCTATTTAACGCCTCTAAAACGAAATCGGGGTCAGACCCCACGGAGGCGTAGTGATCGAGCTGGGCGTGACTCCCACGATGATCCAGCCGGTGATCCTGTGCGGCGGCTCCGGCACGCGCCTGTGGCCGCTTTCGCGCGAGCACTATCCGAAGCAGCTTCACGCTCTGAACGGCGAGCGCACCCTCCTGCAGGAGACCGCGCTGCGCTGCGAGGGCCTGCCCGCCGGCGGCGACCCGCTGGTGGTGTGCAACGAGAACCACCGCTTCATGGTCGCCGACCAGCTGCGCCGCGCCGGCCGGCGGCCGCGCGCCATCCTGCTCGAGCCGCATGGCCGCGGCACCGCGCCGGCGCTGACGCTCGCCGCGGTGCACGCGGTGACGGCGGACGACCCGGTGCTGCTGGCGATGCCTTCGGACCACGTGCTCGCCGACCGCGAGGCGTTCCGCCGCGCCGTCGCGCGCGGCGCCGCGCTCGCGCAGCAGGGCTACATGGTCACCTTCGGCGTGCCGCCGGCTTCGCCCGCCACCGGCTACGGCTACATCCGCGCCGGACGCGCGCTCGGCGCCGGCGCGAGCTACGTCGAGGCATTCGTCGAGAAGCCGGACGCGGCGGCGGCGGCGCAGTACCTCGAGTCCGGCCGCTTCCTGTGGAACGCCGGCATCTTCGCGGTGCGCGCCTCGGTCTGGATCGACGCCATCGGCAACTGGCGGCGCGACATCCTCGCCGCGTGCGAGCGCGCCTACCGCCAGGGCAGCCGCAGCGGCGCGTTCTGGAAGATGGACGCCGGCGCGTTCGCCGCCTGCCCGGCGGATTCGATCGACTACGCGGTGATGGAAAGAATCCCGCAGGAAGGCTCCAGCCTCGAAGCGGTGGTGGTGAAGCTCGACGCCGGCTGGTCGGACGTCGGCGCCTGGGACGCGCTGTGGGAGATCGGCGCGAAGGACGCCGACGGCAACGTGGTGCACGGCGACGTGCAGGCCGCCGACACGAAGAACGCGCTGCTGATCTCGCAGAGCCGCCTGGTCGCCTGCGTCGGCCTGGAGGACGTGGTGGTGGTGGAGACGCCCGACGCGGTGATGGTGGCGCGCAAGGACAAGGCGCAGGCGGTGGGCGCGATCGTCTCGCGCCTCAAGTCGGCGGGGCGCGAGGAAACGCGCGCGCACCGCAAGGTGCACCGCCCGTGGGGCACCTACGACGACCTCGAGCGCGGCGAGCGCTTCCGCGTCAAGCGCATCCTGGTCGAGCCGGGCGCCGCGCTGTCGCTGCAGATGCACCACCACCGCGCCGAGCACTGGGTGGTGGTGCGCGGCACCGCGCGCGTGACGCGCGGCGAGGAGAGCTTCCTCCTCACGGAAAACGAGTCGACCTACATTCCGCCCGGCACCCGCCACCGGCTGGAGAACCCGGGCAAGCTGCCCCTCGAGATCATCGAGGTGCAGTCCGGCGCCTACGTCGGAGAGGACGACATCGTCCGCTTCGACGACGTCTACGGGCGCTAGCGCAGGCGGACGCGCAGATTAATCATCCCCGCAACGTAGTCGTAGTCGCGCAGGATCTCGTTCGAGGTGCGCTCGCCGTACTCGATGCCGAAGCCGATCTCGGCGTAGCGCACCGGCTCCCAGCCGATGCCGAAGCGCACGCCCTGCACCGTGTCGTCGCGCACCGGCAGGCCGAGCACCACCGACTCGGGCGTGCCGACGCCCTCGCGCCGCTCCTCGAACACGCGGCCGGTGAACACCAGCTTGGCGGTCGGCGCCCAGCTCGCGGCGAAGGCGCTGCCGCGCACCACGACGTGCGCCGCGGTGACGTCGATCACCGACTGCGGCGCGTTGTAGGTCTCGAAGCCGAGGATGGTCTTGTTGCCCGGCAGCCACTCGATGGTGGCGCGCCAGGTGGTGCCGTCGAAGTCGCGGTCGGTGAGCTGGGTGTAGGTGCGCTCGGTGCGGCCGAGGCGGCCGCCGACGCGGATCTGCGAGGTCGCGCCGTAGGACACCACCGCGGCGATCTCGCGCTCCTTGTACTCGTTGCCGACGAAATCCCCGGCCGGGTCGACCAGGTCGTTGACCGGCGCGTCGCCGCGGCTTTCGCGCCATTCGACGCCGATCGCGTTGCCGAGCGTGCTGACGTAGTCGACGCCGGCGCGCACGGTCTGCGAATTGGATTCGATCGACTCGAGGTCGGGCCGGTCGCGCTCGGCGTTCTCGCCCTCGATCGCGCCGCGCACGCGCCAGGTCGGCGCGAACTGGTACGCCGCGCTGGCGAAGGCGCGGTTGGCGACGACTTCTTCCTTCACCGGGCGCAGCACCTCGGACGGATCGGCGAGGCGCTGGATGCGGCCGACGCCGAGCGAGCCGGACAGCTGGTTGCCGATCTCCCAGCGCCAGTCGCCGAGCAGGCTGTAGGCGAAATGGTCGAGCTGGTCATAGGTGTTGTAGTCGTAGTAGTCGCCACGCGCCTCCAGGATCACGCGCTGCCGCCCGACCACGCGCTGGTCGTGCCGGATGCCGCCGCCGTAGCGCAGGATGGTGTCGGACTTGCGCTGGCCGCCGAGGATGCGGCTGGTGTCGACCGCGTCGGAGAAGCGGAACGGGTTGTCGTCGCGCATGACGCCGATCTGCGCCCACACCGTGGTCGGCCGCTCCGGCTCGACCGGATACGCGGGGTAAATGCCGCTCGAGGTATACGGCATCGTGTCCACCAGCTCCCAGCCGACCTGGGCGGCCGCCGGCGCGGCGACGAAGAAGGAGAAGAGAGAAAGCGCGTAGCGGGTGCTTCGACTCATGGATTCCGCTTTTTTCGTGTCGTTGAAGGGGCTTCGAATGTCGCATGAGCGCGACGCGTCGTTCCACCTCGGCGGCGGCGTGTTTTCGCTCGCCTGGGCTAGTTCCATCGGCGCAGGCGCGCTGTTTGTAGTTGCCTGGCTACTGCCGAGTCAATACACGGCGACAGCGCTGACCCTCGCGCTTGCCGTGGCGGTCGGATTGGCCACCGCGGTCGCCTGCGTGGCGTGGACGACGCGCCGTCCGCGCGAAGCGAACGAGCGCACGCTGGTGCAGGCGCTCGGCTCGCCGCTGCTCGCGGTGCGGCCGCTGCGCGAGGCGGCGGTGCGCGGCCTGTGCCGGCAGCTGCTCGATCACTGGCTGCGGCACGGCCGCACGCTGCTGCCGGTGGTCAGCGCGCAGCGCGGCGAGGGCCGCACGTACAGCGCCGCGCAACTCGCCGCGGGCTTTGCCACGCTCGGCGAGAAGACCCTGCTGATCGACGCCGACTTCCGCTCGCCAGGCCTGCACGCCGCGTTCGGCGTGCCGAACCGCGACGGCCTCGCGGAGTACCTGGTCGGCGCGACCACCAACCCGGTGCCGCTGAACGAGAACCTGGCGCTGCTGGTCGCCGGGCAGGCCGGCCGCAGCCCGCTCGAGATGCTGGGCAGCGAGAGGCTCAAGCTGCTTCTCGCCGCCGCATCCAGGCATTTCCGCGTCATCGTGGTCGATACGCCGGCGGCGGCGCAGGGGCCCGACCTGGAGATCTTCACCGCGCTCGCCGGGGGCGCGCTGGTGGTCGCGGGCCGCGCCGATCCGCGGCCCCTGGCGCGGCTCAAGGCCGCGCTTGCACGATCTTCGGCGCAGGCGCTCGCGATTGTCGTCAATCAGAGACAGTCCGCGGCCTGACCTGTCGTGAACCGGAGACATTGGCCCGCGCCTCAGGGCGTGGAATATTCATGACCGTGCATTACCCACGCTCCTTCCTCGGCCTGCTGCTGGCCGGGTTCACGCTGGTGATCGTGCCGCTGGTGGCCGCGCTCGCGTATTCGGCGTGGAGCACCGAGCGCCTCGCCGTGCAGGCGCGCAACGCGGTGTTCAACAGCTCGCAGGCGGCGCGCGCCAGCCGCTCGCTGGTCGACCGCATCGGCTCGATCGAGCGCCTCGCGCAGCAGCTCGCGCTGCTCGACGACCCGGAGCTCGCCGTCGGCTACGCGCGCGTGCACCGCGGCTTCAAGCAGCTCGCCGGCGAGATCGGCCAGCTGCCGCTCGACGACGCGCAGGCGGCGGCGCTGAACCGCACCGTGGAGCAGGAGCAGGCGCTGTACGAGCTGCTGACCGAGGCGCCGCGGCCGAAGATCGAGCCGGCCGACATCACCGCGCGGGTCGACCGCCTGATCGAAAGCGCGCGCGACGTGCTGGCGATCAACAACCGCATCGTCGACCGCGAGGTCGAGCGGCTGCGCTCCAAGGCCGAGCAGGTGCAGCGCGGGCTGTTCATCCTGGTGCTGTTCGGCACCGCGGTGGCGCTGATGATCGCGCTCGCCCTGACGCGCTACATCGCGCGCCCGATCGTCGAGATCGACGCCGCCATCCGCCAGCTCGGCGGCGCCGACTTCTCGCGCGCCATCTCGGTGCGCGGGCCGGAGGACCTGCGATATCTCGGACGACGGCTCGACTGGCTAAGACGCCGCCTGGAAGAATTCGAGACGCAGAAGAACCGCTTCCTGCGCCACGTGTCGCACGAGCTGAAGACTCCGCTCACCGCGCTGCGCGAGGGCGCCGAGCTGCTGCACGACCAGGTCGCCGGGCCGCTGGTGCCGCCGCAGCGGCGCGTGGTCTCGATCATGCGCGACAACAGCATCAAGCTGCAGCGCCTGATCGAGGAGCTGCTCGACTACCAGCGCGCGCTGCACGCGGCCGCGTCGCTCGAGGTGAAGACGGTGGTGCTGGACACGCTGGTCGGCGAGGCGGCGCGCGGGCACGAGCTCGCCGCGCGCGCCAAGGGCCTGCGCCTGGAGGTCGACGCCGAGGCGGCGAGCCTGGAAGCCGACCCCGACAAGCTGCGCTCGGTGGTCGACAACCTGATCTCCAACGCGGTCAAGTTCACCCCGCCCGGCGGTAGTATTGCGGTGCGCGCGCACGTAGCAGGCGGCGACGCCATGATCGAAGTCGTCGACTCGGGGCCGGGGATTCCGGTCGAGGAACGCGAGTCGATCTTCACGCTGTTCTTTCGCGGCAGGAACAAGGCGGACGGCGGGCTGAAGAGCAGCGGGCTCGGCCTGGCCATCGCCCGCGAGCTGGTCGAGGCCCACGGCGGCCACATCGATGTAGTCGGTCAAGGGACAGGCGGACATTTCCGCGTAACCTTGCCGCGCCGCTCGGCACGGGCTTTGGCCGACGCCGCGTAACGACGCTTGGCAAGAATTGCATGGATCGAATTACACGAATGGAAGACAAAGCAGATATGAGCGGCGAGAATCCCAAGGTCCTGCTGGTCGACGACGACAAGGACCTGCTGCAGCGGATCGCGATGCGGCTGACGGCGGCGGGCTACGCGGTGACCGCGGTCGAGTCGGGCGAGCAGGCGCTCGCCAGCCTGGCGGTGGCGCGCCCGCAGGTG
>DASUZH010000282.1:0-2611 GCA_036376975.1 Burkholderiales bacterium
CCACATGGACGAGGCGGCGGCCCGCGCCAACCCGTTCTTCGACGGCCGCGTCGCGCACGGCTACCTGATCGTCTCCTTCGCCGCCGGCCTCTTCGTCGATCCGGCGCCGGGACCGGTCCTCGCGAACTACGGCGTCGACTCCTTGCGCTTCCTCACCCCGGTCTACCCCGGCGACACCCTCGGCGTGCGGCTCACCTGCAAGGAGATCAACCCGCGCGAGAACGCCGCCCACGGCGAGGTCCGCTGGGACTGCCAGGTGACCAAGCAGGACGGCGCGCTGGTCGCCCAGTACGACGTGCTGACCATGGTCGCGAAGACCTGGCCGCTCGAAAGCGCCTGAATAGGGAGCGACAGGCTGCGATTAGCCCGCCCGGGGCGGGCAATCCGCAGTTCGAAGTGCTGAATCGGACGAGCCGACGCCCCCGAGTGGTATTTGCAAGGAGCCCCGCCGCGACCGGAAACGCCGCGGTGTGAGCCTCGTCTCGTAGAGCTCGCGAAACGGATGCGGGCGCACATGCGCGCGCGGCACTGTCGCGTGAAGTATAAAGGCCTTTGCATATCCTCCAACTGTATGATTCAATGATGATATCGAGCATGTTCGGGGGGCGGTTGTGCGGCGGGACTTCAGGCAGGCAGGGTTCTCGGAGCTTTTCCTTCAGCAGCGCGCGGGCAGGAACAGTTGGCTCGATGAAGTGAACCGGCTGATCGACTGGAACAGCATCGAAGAACTTTTCGCGGACATCTACGCCAGCCGCGAGGGCCGCGCCGCCTTCCCGGTGCTGGTCTATGTGAAGATCCTGCTCCTGCAGGCCTGGTGGGGCCTGACCGACCAGGGGGTGGAGGAGGCGCTCGACGACCGGCTGTCGTTCCGCCGCTTCGCGGGCCTGCCGCTCGACGAAGCGGCGCCCGACCATTCCGCGATCTGGCGCTTCCGCCAGAAGCTGCAGGGGGACCGGCTCGAGGCGCTGTTCGTGGCGATCCACGACCAGCTCGCCGCGCTGGGGCTGGTGGTGCGCAAGGGCACGCTGATCGACGCGACGCTGCTCAAGTCGAAGGCGCGGCCGCCGCGGCCGAAGGAGGGCGAGGTCTCGGCGGCCGATCCGCAGGCCTCGCTGGTGCGCCGCAAGGGCAAGGCGACCTACGGCTACAAGGCGCACCTCGCGGTGGACGAGGGCTCGGAGCTGGTGCGCGGGGTGGAGGTGACCGGGGCCGACATCCACGACAGCCTCGCCTTTCAATGCCTTGTGCAGGGCGACGAGGCGCGGGTGACCGCCGACAAGGCCTATGCGGACAAGAAGAACCGCCGGCTGCTCGCCAAGCTCGGCATCCGCGACTGCATCCTCAAGAAGGCGCACAAGTACCGCGCGCTGACCGGATACGAGACCTTCCTCAACACGGTCTGGTCGCAGCAGCGGGCGCCGGTGGAGCGCTGGCCCGCAGCGCTCAAGGGCCCCTGCCGGCTGGCGCGGCTGCGCTACGTGGGGCTGGCGCGGAACACCACGGCGGTGGTGCTCGCCTGCGTGGCGCTGAACCTTCGGCGCGCGGTGCGCCTGCTCGCGCCCGACTCCGTGCGCCGCGACGTTCTCCGCCCGGCCTGAGCCTTCCCGATACCGCCAACGAGGGCGCGTGAGCGCTCCAGACCACGCTTTCTCAATCCGAGAACGCGCAGCTTCCGCACGAACGGATCGACCGCTCACGAAAATCGGTTGAGCAAACGCCTCAGTATATTTCGAAATATATTTATCAAAAAGGTGAAAATAAGGTTCTCTGATCGCGGCATGGTTCGAGCATGCTGCGACCGATGCCGTTTCCCCCGGGTCCGTGGTTCTCTCCGAAGTCGGACAGGATTCGCCCGCTTCACGATAGCGTTCGGGGCCGATCGTCTCAATGTGAAGGTTCGCGAGGTGAGCCGCGCGACGCGGCGCTCAGCCTTATTTGCGAGATCGATCCGCTCCGTCCCGGAGGACGACGCCCGCCGGCGACCGGCGGGAGGCTTCAGGCCGGCGAGCGGCGTCGCCCGCGGGCCGGGACGGGGTCAAGGCTCGCGGAACGCGACCGCGCGGCACGCGCGGCTCGGCCTTGACGCCGGCCCGGCCCGCCTATCCTGGAAAGGGCGCCTGATGAAGCAGCCGCTTCATCAGCGCCTCTCAGCGAGATCCTGCCGCTCATGCTTGCGCCTCCCGGGTCCAGCGGAAGCAGGTCGCGTCGCGCCAAAGCGCGAACAGGACGACCGCGAGCTTGCGCGCAACCGCCACCGCCGCCTTGCGGAAGCCGATGCGCTTGGCGAGCCGCATCGCCCAGGCCTTGAGCGGCGAGAACCGCTTGACCCTGAGGATCAGGCAGGTCGCCGCCTCGTAGAGGAGGCTGCGCAGGCGCGCCTCGCCGCACCGCGAGATGCGCCCGTTGTAATCGACCTCCCCCGATTGCCGGCGCCGCGGGGTCAGGCCGAGCCAGGCGCCGACGTCCGCCGACCGGGCGAAGCGGCCGGCGTCGTCGACCGTGGCGATGAAGCCGAGCGCCACCAGCGGCCCGACGCTCGGCACCGTCATCAGCCGCCGTGCGAGCGGGCTCGTCCGCGCGATGGCGACGAGCTCCGCCTCGATGGCCTCGG
>DASUZH010000283.1:0-8796 GCA_036376975.1 Burkholderiales bacterium
GACGTGCCGAACGCTTCGCTGATGGTGATCGAGAGCGCGGAGCGCTTCGGCCTGGCGCAGCTGCACCAGCTGCGCGGCCGCGTCGGCCGCGGCGAGCGCGACAGCGTGTGCGTCCTGCTGTTCGGCGAGCCGCTGCAGGGCAACGCGCGCGCGCGGCTGCGCATCATCCAGAAGAGCAGCGACGGCTTCGAGATCGCGCAGCGCGACCTCGAGCTGCGCGGGCCGGGCGAGGTGGTGGGCGAGCGGCAGAGCGGGCTGCCGCTGTTCCGCTTCGCCGACCTGACGCGCGACACGGAGCTGGTGCGCTCGGCGCTCGAGGCGGCCGACGAGCTGGTCGAGCACGACCCCGACACGGCGCGCGCCCATGTCGGGCGCTGGCTCGGCTCGCGGCTGGAGCTCACGCACACATGAGCTATCCTTGGCCGATGGACATGGCGCAGCTAACCAAGCGGCTGGACGCCTACGAGCGCCTGATCCGGCTCGACAAGCCGATCGGCGCGCTGCTGCTGCTGTGGCCGACCCTGTGGGGCCTGTGGCTCGCCTCGCGCGGCCTGCCGCGCGCCGACCTGCTGCTGATCTTCGTCATCGGCACGCTGCTGACCCGCTCGGCGGGCTGCGCGATCAACGATTTCGCCGACCGCGCGATCGACCCGCACGTCGAGCGCACCCGCGCGCGACCGCTCGCCGCCGGCGAGATCCGGCCGCGCGAGGCGCTGGCGGTGGCGGCGGCGCTCGCCGCCGCTGCCTTCGCGCTGGTGCTGTTCCTCAACACCTTCGCCATCGCGCTGTCGTTCGTGGCGCTGGCGATCGCCGCCGGCTACCCGTACGCGAAGCGCTTCTTCCCGCTGCCGCAGCTGTGGCTCGGCGTCGCCTTCGGCTTCGGCATCCCGATGGCCTACGCGGCGGTGCAGAACCGCCTGCCGCTCGAGTGCTGGCTGCTGCTCGCCGCCAACGTGTGCTACTCGTTCGCCTACGACACCGAGTATGCGATGGTCGACCGCGGCGACGACGCCCGCCTCGGCGTGCGCAGCTCGGCGCTGCTCCTCGGCCGCTGGGACGTCGCCGCGGTGATCGGCAGCTACGGCGCGATGCTCGCGCTGCTGGCGGCGGTGGGCGTGCTCGGCTCGTTCACCTGGATCTACTATGCCGGCCTCGCCGCCGCGGCGGCGATGACGGCCTGGCACTGGCTGCTGATCCGCGGCCGCACGCGCGAGGGCTGCTTCCGCGCCTTCAAGCACGCCAACTGGATAGGCGTCGCGGTCCTCGCCGGCATCGTCCTCATGCTGCCGCTCTGGCTGCCCCTGATATGAACGACACCACCACCAGCGCCACCAGCGCCGCCCTCACGCGGTTCGACTTCGTCGACGGCGAGCACCGCGGCTCGCACATGACGCTGTACGCGGGCTGCCTGGTGCATCGCGGCGACGCGCACCTCGAGACTCTGCCCCTCGCCACCATCACCTCGGTGCGCGTGAGCTTCGAGCGCGGGTCGCGCTACCTCGCCTGGGGGGTCGCCCTCCTCGTCGTTGCGGCCGTGCTCCTGCTGATCGCCGCGCCGATCGCGGAAATCGGCGGCCGCTACGCGGGCGAGCTTGCGGCGGCGGGGGTCAAGGACGGCGTGGGGCGCGCCCTGTTCGGCATGTTCCGCGTCTTCGAGTCGATCGGCAACGCCTTGCCGTTCGCGGCCGGCATCGCGGTGCTCGGCGGCGGTGCGCTTGCCGCGCTGGGCTGGCTCGGCAGCACGATCCTCACGCTCACGTTTGCCGGCGCGCAGCGGGTGTACGCGGTGCGCGGGCGCAACACCAGCATGCTCGACTTCACCGAGGCGGTGTCGGAGCGCGTGATGCAGGCGCGGCGTTGAAGTACGGTGATCTGAGGGAGTTCCTTGCGCAGCTCGAGGCGCGCGGCGAGCTGAAGCGGATCGTCGCGCCGGTGTCGCCGCAGCTCGAGATGACCGAGATCTGCCAGCGCGTGCTGCGCGCCGGCGGGCCCGCGCTGCTTTTCGAGAAGCCCGCCGGCCACGACATGCCGGTGCTCGGCAACCTGTTCGGCACGGTAGGGCGGGTCGCCGCCGCGATGGGTTTGAACGACCCGAAAGACTTGAGGAACATTGGAAAACTGCTCGCGTACCTCAAGGAACCCGAACCGCCGCGCGGCCTGCGCGACCTGTGGGACAAGTTTCCGCTGTTCAGGCAGGTGATGAACATGGCGCCGAAGGAGCGCTCCGGCGCGCCGTGCCAGGAAGTCGTGTGGGAAGGCAAGGACGTCGACCTCGCGCGCCTGCCGGTGCAGACCTGCTGGCCGGAGGACGCCGGGCCGCTGATCACCTGGGGGCTCACCGTGACGCGCGGGCCGAGCAAGCCGCGGCAGAACCTCGGCATCTACCGCCAGCAGGTGATCGCGCCGAACAAAGTCATCATGCGATGGCTGGCGCATCGCGGCGGCGCGCTCGACTACCAGGACCATCAGAAATCCTCGAAAGAGAAATTCCCGGTGGCAGTCGCCATTGGAGCGGATCCCGCCACGCTGCTCGCGGCAGTAACCCCGGTGCCGGACACGCTGTCCGAATACCAGTTCGCCGGCTTGCTGCGCGGGGCGCGCACGGAGGTGGTGAAGTGCCTTGGCAGCGACCTGCAGGTCCCGGCGTCGGCGGAGATAGTTCTTGAAGGTTTCTTAGAAAACGAAACTGCGGAGGAAGGGCCGCACGGGGATCACACCGGCTACTACAACGAAGTCGAGCGCTTCCCGGTCCTTACCGTGGAGCGCATCACCATGCGGCGCTCGCCGATCTACCACTCCACCTACACCGGCAAGCCGCCGGACGAGCCCTCGGTGCTGGGCGTGGCGCTGAACGAGGTGTTCGTGCCGCTGCTGCAGAAGCAGTTCCCGGAGATCGTCGATTTCTACCTGCCGCCCGAAGGCTGCTCGTACCGCGTCGCAGTGGTCACCATGCGGAAGCAGTACGCGGGCCACGCCAAGCGGGTGATGTTCGGCGTCTGGAGCTACCTGCGCCAGTTCATGTACACGAAGTTCATCGTGGTGTGCGACGACGACGTCGACGCGCGCGACTGGAAGGAAGTGGTCTGGGCGATCAGCACGCGCGTCGATCCGGCGCGCGACCTGCTGGTCGCGGAGAGCACGCCGATCGACTACCTCGACTTCGCCAGCCCGGTGGCGGGACTGGGCTCGAAGCTCGGCATCGACGCCACCAACAAGTGGCCCGGGGAGACCGCGCGCACCTGGGGCCGGCCGATCGTCATGGACGACCAGGTGAAGCGTCGCGTGGATGCGATGTGGCGGGAGCTCGGCCTCTAGCGCCCTCGTAGACCCAGGTCAGCAGCGCGTCCTGGGCGGCGTCGGCCTGCGGTGCGTTCGGATGGTTTACCAGCATGACCACCACGTAGCGCCGCCCGGAGCGGTCGAGCACGTAGCCGGCGAGCGTGCGCGCATCGTTCAGCAGGCCCGTCTTGATGTGCGCCTGCCCGGCGACGCGCTCGCCGCGCAGGCGCCGGCGCATGGTGCCGTCGGCGGCGACCACCGGCAGCGAGGCGACGAACTCGGGCATCACCGGGCTGCGCCAGGCCGCCTGCAGCATCGCCGCCAGGTTCGCCGCGCTGACGCGCTCGATGCGCGAGAGCCCCGAGCCGTTCTCGATCACCAGCTCGGGCGCCTTGATCGGCTTTTTCTCCAGCCATTGCTTCACCGCGGTGAACGCCAGCTCGGGCCGCCCGGGCGCGCCGCCGAGCTCGGCGCCGAGCGTGAGATAGAGCTGGCGCGCCATCACGTTGTTCGAGAACTTGTTGATGTCGCGCACCACCAGGGGAAGCGGCTCGGACTCGTGGACGTAGACCAGCCGCGCGGTCGGTGACAGCGTGCCCACGCGCGCCCGGCCTCCCCACCAGCCGCCCATCTCGGTCCACAGGTGGCGCACCATCGCGGTGACGTACTCCTCGGGCTGGTAGAGCGCGACGCTGAGGTCGCGCTCGCCGCAGGCGGCGGGATAGGCGCCGGTAAAAGCGGCGCGCGGCGGCTTCGGCTGGAAGTCGGCCTGGATGCGGTCGCGGAACGCGCGGCCCTCGGGACAGGCCGCGCCCTCTGCAAGGCGCAGCTGGTTGACGATCTCCAGCCCGGGCAGCGCCGGCTCGGCGTTGATGTTCACCGCCGAGCGGGTGCCGTCGGGAATGAAGAAGAAGCGCAGCGTCTTGAAGTTGACGAGCAGCGCGTCGGGCGTGACGTTGTAAGGCCGGTAGGTGTCGTCGTCGAAAGGCGCCTCGGGCTGCGGCAGGAACCAGCTGCGGTCGAGGTAGATGTCTCCCTTGACGTCGCGCAGGCCGCGCGCACGCAGCGCGCGCAGCATCAGCCAGAAGCTCTCCAGGTTGAGCTTCGGGTCGCCGTAGCCCTTCAGGTAGAGGTCCTCGCCCTCGGCGTAGACCTCGGTCTTCCAGCGGTACGCGGGCCCCAGCAGCTCGAGCGCCGAGTAGGTCGTCACCAGCTTCATCACCGAAGCCGGATTCATCGCCGCCCTGGAGTTGATGGCGAGCGCGGTACGCGCCGAGCCCGCCTCCTGCACCACCACGGCGACGTTCGAGCGCGGAATCCCGACCTTGGTCAGCGCCTGCTCGACCGTGTGCGGCAGGGACTGACCGAACGCGGATGAAGTAAGCGCCAACAGCGCGCATAAGGTCTTGAAAAGATGCCGCATGATCTTTACTATTAGCACTCGTCGAGAGTGAGTGCTAAGCACGTACCTCCGCTCGGTAATAGCTCAAGTGATTGTAATTCATCATGTTTTTAATGGGAGTAGCACATGAAAATCCGTCCGTTGCATGACCGCGTGATCGTCAAGCGCATCGAGGAAGAGCGCAAGTCCGCCGGTGGCATCGTCATCCCCGACACCGCCGCCGAGAAACCCGACCAGGGCGAGATCGTCGCCGTGGGCAAAGGCAAGAAAGATGACAACGGCAAGCTGATCCCGATCGACGTCAAGGTCGGCGACCGCGTGCTGTTCGGCAAGTACTCGGGCCAGACCGTCAAGGTCAAGGGCGACGAGCTCCTCGTCATGCGCGAGGAAGACCTGATGGGCGTCATCGAAGGCGCGTAAGCCACAACCAAGACTCTAGGAGATAGCAATGCCCGCAAAAGAGGTACGTTTTCACGAAGGCGCGCGCGCCAAGATGGTCCATGGACTGAACATCCTGGCCGACGCCGTCAAAGTGACGCTGGGGCCCAAGGGCCGCAACGTCGTGCTCGAGCGCTCGTTCGGCGCCCCGACCGTCACCAAGGACGGCGTCTCGGTGGCGAAGGAGATCGAGCTGAAGGACAAGTTCGAGAACATGGGCGCGCAGATGGTGAAGGAAGTCGCCTCCAAGACCTCCGACGTGGCCGGCGACGGCACCACGACCGCGACGGTTCTCGCGCAGGCCATCGTGCGTGAAGGCATGAAGTACGTCGCCTCCGGCATGAACCCGATGGACCTGAAGCGCGGCATCGACAAGGCGGTGGTCGCGGTGGTCGACGAGCTGAAGAAGATCTCCAAGCCCTGCTCGAGCTCGAAGGAGATCGCGCAGGTCGGCTCGATCTCGGCCAACTCCGACTCCGACATCGGCAAGATCATCTCGGAAGCGATGGACAAGGTCGGCAAGGAAGGCGTGATCACCGTCGAGGACGGCAAGTCGCTCGAGAACGAGCTCGACCTCGTCGAAGGCATGCAGTTCGACCGCGGCTACCTGTCGCCGTATTTCATCAACAGCCCCGAGAAGCAGATGGCCGCGCTCGAGGACCCCTACGTCCTGCTGTACGACAAGAAGATCTCGTCGATCCGCGAGCTGCTGCCGCTGCTGGAGCAGGTCGCCAAGGCGGGCAAGCCGCTGCTGATCATCGCCGAGGAAGTCGAGGGCGAGGCGCTCGCCACGCTGGTGGTGAACAACATCCGCGGCATCCTGAAGACCTGCGCCGTCAAGGCGCCCGGCTTCGGCGACCGCCGCAAGGCGATGCTGGAAGACATGGCGATCCTCACCGGCGGCACGGTGATCAGCGAGGAGCTGGGCCTCAAGCTGGAGAACGCCACCCTGAAGGACCTGGGCAAGGCGAAGAAGGTCGAGGCGGGCAAGGAAAACACCATCATCATCGACGGCGCCGGCAACAAGAAGGACATCGAGGGCCGCGTCAAGACGATCCGCGTGCAGATCGACGAAGCCACCAGCGACTACGACAAGGAGAAGCTGCAGGAGCGCGTGGCGAAGCTGGCCGGCGGCGTGGCGGTGATCAAGGTCGGCGCCGCGACCGAAGTCGAGATGAAGGAGAAGAAGGCCCGCGTCGAGGACGCGCTGCACGCGACGCGTGCGGCAGTCGAAGAAGGCGTGGTGCCGGGCGGCGGCGTGGCGTACATCCGCGCCAAGCAGGCGATCGGCAAGATGAAGGGCTCCAACGAAGACCAGGAAGCCGGCATCAAGATCGTGCTGCGCGCGCTGGAAGAGCCGCTGCGCATCATCGTCGACAACGCCGGCGCGGAGCCGTCGGTGGTGCTCAACAAGGTGCTCGAAGGCAAGGGCAACTACGGCTTCAACGCGCAGACCGAGGAATACGGCGATCTCGTGCAGGCAGGCGTGATCGACCCGACCAAGGTCAGCCGCACCGCGCTGCAAAACGCGGCTTCGGTCGCCAGCCTGATGCTCACCACCGACGCGATGGTCGCGGAGCTGGTGGAGGAGAAGAAGGGCGGCCACGGCCACTCCCACGGCGGCATGCCCGACATGGGCGGCATGGGCGGCATGGATATGTAAGGAAGCAGGTCGTCCCCGCGCAAGCGGGGATCCAGCCTCACCAGGAAAGGGCCCGCACGGGCCCTTTTCTTTTATAATCCGCGCCTTCCCGCAGAAGGCCAAGTAGCTCAGTTGGTAGAGCAGCGGACTGAAAATCCGTGTGTCGCTGGTTCGATTCCGGCCTTGGCCACCATCACCCTGAGTAGGCGATGGACACCACACTGACCGTGGCCGCAGTCGCGCTGCTCCTGCTCCCCGGCTGGGCCCTGTGGATCCGCATGGTCGGCGCGCGGCCTTCGCAGGAGGTCGCCCTCAGCGGGCTGCCGTTCGCGCTCGCGCTGGCCATGGTGGCGCTGCATCTTTGCGCCTATGCCAGCCTGAACCTGTTCGTGGCGCTCTGGCTGCTCGCCGGCGCCGCCGCCGCTTACTCGCTCTACCGGCAGCGGCCGGCGCTGCGCTTCGACCGCACGCTGCTCGTCCTGGCCGCGCTCGCCGCGGCGATCCGCTTCGCGCCCGCCCTGGTGGAGGAATTTCCGCCCGGCTGGGACCCCTATTTCCATCTGCTGGTCTCGCGCCTGGTCGAGGAGCAGTGGGCGCATGTCATCACGCTCAGCCCGTTCGAGGACATCCGGATCCGGTATCCGACCGGAACCCACCTGCTGCTCGGACTGATCACCGGGTGCACCGGCGCCTCGCGCTACAGCGTGTTCCAGACGCTGCTGGTCCTGTTCGGATCGCTCAGCTGCCTGCAGGTCTACGCCTGGGTGCACGCCGCCACCGACAACCGCCGCTGGGCCCTGTACGCGCTGGCCGCCTACGGCTTCCTCGCGGTGCTGGGCAGCCTCGGCTACTACTCCTGGGGCGGGCTGCCGAATCTGCTCGGCATGTACCTCCTCGCCGGCTGCCTGACCATCGTCGCGCAGCGCGATGCGGGCGAGCGTCGCTGGTGGGCGCTCGCGCCGATGTACCTCGGCGTGATGCTCGCCAGCCACCATGTGCTGATGGTGGCATTCGCGGCGATGCTGGGGCTGCTGCTGTGGCAGGCGAGGGATCCGCAGCGCCGCGCCGAGGCCCGCCGGCTCGCGCTCGGCGGCTGCGCCGCCGCAGCCGTCGGGCTGCCGTTCCTGATGCATCATTTCCTGACCGGCCCCGGCATCCATGCCACCGGCCTGCTGTGGTGGTACGACGAGTACCCCGACACGCTGTACCAGGTCGCAGCGAGCTTCGGGCTCGCCTTCTTCGCCGCGGTGCTGGCCGGCGCCACGCTGCATGCGGTCGCGCCGCGCAGGTGGCCGTTGCGCGCCGAGCTGCTGCTGCCGGCCGCGATCATGCTCGCGCTGTTCGTCCTGTTCGAGTATGGCGGCAAGCTGTTCATGCTGGCGGTGTACCAGCGCTCGCTGTCGCCCTTCACGCCGAGCCGCTTCCTCACCGACGCCGTGTACCCGCTCAGTGCGTTTGCCGGACTACTGTTCCTCGCGATCGAGCGGCGCATCGGGCGCTCGATCCTGTCCGTGGTGGCGCTGCTGTTCCTCACCAACTATCCCTACTACCGGCCGGATTTCGACTTCGTGATCGACCCCAACCGCCTCGCCGCCTACCGCTGGGTGGAGGCGAACACCCGCAAGGACACTCTGGTGTTCGACTTTTTCGTGCACGCTCCGGTGCTCACCAACCGCGCTGCGTCGGAGACCGCGCTGCCGAGCTCGGAGCTGGTGGGCATCGCGCCCAAGGGGCGTCTCATGAAGCGCATGCTGAGCGGCGAGCTGCCGGTCGAAGCCACCGGCTACCCGGTGGTGACCTTCAACTATGGCGCGGTGCCGTCGAACGTGCCGAAAGGCGCCATCCTCTTGCAGAGCGGCCCGGTCACGGTCGTTGACTTCAACCCACGGTTGACCGCTCGGCGATAAGCACCACGTTGGAGCCGCCGAAGGCGAAGGAATTCGACATCACCGCGCGCGGCGGCGCGATCCGCTCGGCCTTCAGAGCGACGTGATTCAGCGCGCAGGCCGGATCGGGCTGCTCGAGGTAGGCGGTC
>DASUZH010000284.1:0-3633 GCA_036376975.1 Burkholderiales bacterium
GCGCCTTCGTGCTCGTCGCGCGCCTTGCGCTTCTGCGGCGGGGCGAACCACTCGCGCTTGACGCGCAGCCAGATCAGCAGCGGGCTCGCCACCAGCACCGACGAGTAGATGCCGCACAGGATGCCGATGGCGAGGGCGAGGGCGAAGTAGTGCAGGGCGGGGCCGCCGAACAGGAACATGGTGATGGCCATCGCCAGCGTGCAGAGGTGCGTGATGATGGTGCGCGAGATCACGCCGGTAATCGAGGCGTCGATAACCTCGGGCACCGTGGCGCGGCGCATCTTGCGGAAGTTCTCGCGCACCCGGTCGAACACCACCACCGACTCGTTCACCGAGTAGCCGAGCACGGCGAGCACGCCGGCCAGCACGGCGAGCGAGAACTCCCACTGGAAGAAGGCGAAGAAGCCGAGGATGATGATCACGTCGTGCAGGTTGGCGATCAGCGCGGCGAGGCCGAAGCGCCAGTTGACGAAGCGCAGCCACAGGTAGGCGACGATGCACACCGCCACCAGCAGCAGGGCCACCGCGCCCATCTCGGCCAGCTCGCCGCCCACCTGCGGGCCGACGAACTCGACGCGGCGCACCTCGGCGCTCTTGTCCTCCGCCTGCAGCAGCGCGGAGATCTTGGTCGACACCTCGGCGTTGGGCACGTCCTTCATCACCGGCAGGCGGATCAGCACGTCGCGCGAGCTGCCGAAGTTCTGCACCTCGCCCTTGAAGCCGGCCTTCTCCAGCGTCTGGCGCACGCGCTCGACGTCGGCGGTCTGCTGGTAGCTCACCTCCATCAGCGTGCCGCCGGTGAACTCGACCGAGAAGTGCAGCCCGCGCGTGGCGAGGAAGAACACCGCGGCGAGGAAGGTGAGGAACGAGATGACGTTGAAGACGAGCGCATACCGCATGAACGGTATGGTGGTGCGGATCTTGAAGAACTCCATCTCTAGCTCACTTCCATGCGGTGTTGCCGATCGACAGCGTCGCCACCTTGCGGCGGTGGCCGTACAGCAGGTTGATCATGGCGCGCGACACCAGCACCGCGGAGAAGATCGAGGTCAGGATGCCGAGGCAGTGCACCACGGCGAAGCCGCGCACCGCGCCCGGCACCAGCAGCAGCGACGCGCCGACGATGAAGGTGGTGACGTTCGAGTCGAAGATGGTGGCCCAGGCGCGCTCGTAGCCTGCGGCGATCGCCGCCTGTGGCGTAGCGCCGCCTCGCAATTCTTCCCTGATGCGCTCGTTGATCAGCACGTTGGCGTCGATCGCCATGCCGAGGGTGAGCGCGATGGCGGCGATGCCGGGCAGCGTGAGCGTGGTCGGCAGCATCGACAGCAGCCCGACCAGGAATAGCAGGTTGAGCGCCAGCGCAATCGACGAGATGACGCCGAACAGCGAATAGTAGATCGACATGAAGATCACGATCGCCACGAACCCCCACAGCGTGGAGTGGAAGCCGCGCTCGATGTTCTCCTTGCCGAGGCTGGGGCCGACGGTGCGCACCTCGATGATCTCCATCGGCGCGGCGAGCGAGCCCGAGCGGATCAAGAGCGACAGCGTGCTGGTCTCCACCGGGCTGAAGTTGCCGGTGATCTGGAAGCGGCTGCCGAACTCGCCCTGGATGGTGGCCACCGAGATCGCCTCGCCCTTGCCCTTCTCGAACAGGATGATGGCCATCTGCTTCTTCAGGTTCTCGCGCGTCACCTGGCGCATCACCTTGCCGCCGGCCTGGTCGAGGTCGACGCTCACCGCCGGGCGCTGGTCCTGGTCGAAGGTGGCGGCGGCGCCGACGAACTGGTCGCCGGTGATCACCACCTGGCGCTTCACCGGCACCATCACCTTGGCGCCGTCGCGCCGGTTCTCCGGGAACACGTCGGTGCCGGCGTGGTTGCCGCTGCGCTGCGCCTCCTCGTCGACCAGGCGCACCTCCAGCGTGGCGGTGCGGCCGAGGATCTTCTCGGCGATCACCGGGTCCTGCACGCCCGGCAGCTGCACCAGGATGCGGTCGGCGCCCTGCTGCTGGATCACCGGCTCGGACACGCCCAGCCCGTTGACGCGGTTGTTGAGCGTGCTGATGTTCTGCTTCAGCGCCAGCTCCTGGATGTTCTTCAGCGCCTCGGCGCGGATGCTGGCGACGATCGAGCCGCCCTGGCCGTCGTCGCGCTCGGCGAGCGTCAGGTCGGGGATCGCGATGGTCAGGGCGTCGCGCGCCTTGGCGCGCATCGCCGCGTCGCCGAAGCGCACGCGCAGCGAGTCGCCCTCGCGCGTCACGCCGCTGTGGCGGATGCTCTTGTCGCGCAGCTGCTGGCGGATCTCGGCGGTGTAGTTGTCGAGGCGCTTCTTCAGCGCCTCCTTCATGTCGACCTGCAGCAGGAAGTGCACGCCGCCGCGCAGGTCGAGGCCGAGCGTCATCGGCGTGGCCTTGATCGCCGCCAGCCAGGCCGGCGAGGCCGGCAGCAGGTTGAGCGCCACCGCGTAGGAGGGGTTGTCCTTCTCCGGGTTGAGCGCCTGCTTGAGCAGGTCGTAGGCGCGCAGCTGCGTGTCGCCGTCGGGGAAGCGCACCTTGACCCCTGCCGGGTCGAGCGTCAGGCGCTCGTAGGGCACGTTCGCCTTCTTCAGCGCCTCCTCGACGCGGCCGGCGAGCGCGGCGTCGACCTTGACGGTGGCCTTGTCGGGCGAGACCTGCACCGAGGGCGACTCGCCGTACAGGTTGGGCACCGTGTAGACGAGCGCGATCAGGATCACGACCGCGATCGTGACGTAGGCCCAGGTCGGGTAGCGGTTCAAGCGGCTACGCGAGCGACTTCAGGGTGCCCTTGGGCAGCGGCGCCGACACCGCGGCGCGCTGCACCACGACCTCGGTGTTGGGCGCGATCTCGAGGGTCAGGTACTGCTCGCCCATCTTGGTGATGCGGCCGACCACGCCGCCGGCGGTGACCACCTCGTCGCCCTTCTGCAGGGCTTCGATCATCGCCTTGGTCTCCTTGGCGCGCTTCATCTGCGGCCGGATCATCAGGAAGTAGAGCAGCACGAACATCAGGATGATCGGCAGGAAGCCGATGAATCCGGGGTCGCCGCCGGCGGGGGCGGCCTGCGCGTAAGCCGAAGAGATGATCACTGCGGACTCCGTCTGAAAGAGCGCGAATTATAGCTGCTGTCTAGCTGCCAGAAGCTGCCCTGCGGTCCCCTCGAAGGTGTTTCTTTCAATGCAGACTCTCAGCGCGGCCATCAGTTCCTGGTAGTAGTGAAGGTTGTGCAGGGTATTCAGGCGCGCGCCGAGGATCTCGTTGGTCTTCTGCAGGTGGTGCAGGTACGACAGGCTGAAGTTGCGGCAGGTGTAGCAGCCGCAGTCCGGGTCGAGCGGCTGCGGATCGTCGCGGTAGCGGGCGTTGCGCAGCTTGACGTCGCCGCGCCGGGTGAACAGCCAGCCGTTGCGCGCGTTGCGCGTCGGCAGCACGCAGTCGAACATGTCGAAGCCCGCCGCCACCGCCCCGATCAGGTCCTCCGGCGTGCCGAGGCCCATCAGATACCTCGGCTTTTCAGCAGGCAGTCTCGGCGCGATGTGGCTGATGATGCGCTCGCGCTCCGCCTTCGGCTCGCCCACCGACAGCCCGCCGACCGCGTAGCCCTCGAAACCGATGC
>DASUZH010000285.1:0-7198 GCA_036376975.1 Burkholderiales bacterium
CCGGCGCTTTTCCAGACGCCGATCTGGCGGCACACCTCGCGCATCACCCACTCGCCGACCGGCACGATCAGGCCGGTGTCCTCCAGCACCGCGACGAACTCCTGCGGCGCGACCAGCGGCTTGTCGGGCGGCTGCCAGCGCAGCAACGCCTCGAGGCCGCGGATCTCGCCGCCTTCCAGCTCGACCTTGGGCTGGTAGTGCAGGCGGAACTCCCTGCGCTCGATCGCCCGGCGCATCGCCGCCTCGAGCTGCCCGCGCTGCACCGCGCGCTCGTTCATCTCGCGCGTGAAGTACTGGTAGGTGTTGCGGCCCTGCTCCTTCGCCCGGTACATGGCGGTGTCGGCGTTGCGGATCAGGGTGCCCGCCTCGTCGCCGTCGGCCGGGAACACCGCGATGCCGACGCTCGCGGTGACGTAGGTGTCGTTGCCGTCCAGGCTGAACGGCTGCTCGAGCGCCTCGATGATCTTCTGCGCCACCAGCCCGGCGTCGCCGCTCGCGCCGAGCTCGGCGAGGATCGCGCCGAACTCGTCGCCGCCGAAGCGCGCCACGGTGTCGCCGCTCCGCAGGCAGTCGGACAGGCGCGCCGCCGCCTCCTTCAGCAGCCGGTCGCCGCCGGCGTGGCCGAAGGTGTCGTTCACCAGCTTGAAGCGGTCGAGGTCGATGAACAGCACCGCCATCGAATGGCCGCTGCGCCGGGCATGCGCCATGGTCTGGGTGAGGCGGTCGTGGAACAGGTGCCGGTTGGGCAGGCCGCTGAGCGCGTCGAACTGCGCCAGGTAGGCGAGGTGCTCCTCGGCCTTCTTGCGCTCGATCGCCACCGCCAGGATGTTGGCGATGGCGCGCAGGAAGTTGATCTCGTCCTCGCCGAAGCGGCGCGACGGCCGCGAGTGCACGGCGAGGATGCCGAAATTGCCCTGCTTGCCGAGGATCGGCACGCGCACGCTCGAGCGGATGCCGAACTCGCGCACCGCCTCGGTCTCCGGGAAGCGCCGGTCGGTGGCGTGGTCCTCCACCACCAGCGGCTCGCTGCTCGACAGCGTGTGCTCGAGCTGCCCGCCGGCCTGCAGCTCGATGCTGCGCCGGTCGACCCAATCCGCCGGCCAGCCGGCCGCGCCGCGGTAGACCAGGCGCCGGCCGTCGGCGTCGCGCTCGAGGACGTTGCAGTAGTCGACGTTCAGCGTGCTGCGCGACAGCTCGGCGGCGCGCTGCAGGACGTGCGGGATGTCGCTGCTCGCCAGCGCCTGCTGCCCCAGCTCGGCCACCATGCGCTGCTGCTCGGCCTGGCCGCGCATGCGCGCCTCGCTCAGCTTGAGCGCGCTCTCGGTGGCGAGGCGCTCGCTGATGTCGCGCGAGATCGCGGCGATGATCACCTTGTCGCCCGAGCGCAGCACGCGCCGCTTCGACTCGAACGGCAGCAGGCTGCCGTCCTTGCGCCGGTAGTACGACCTGAGGCCGTTGTGGGCGTGCGGATCGGCGATCAGGCCGTCGTACTGCTGCGCCAGCGCGTCGCGGCTGACCGGCACCAGGTCGCCCGGCCCCATGGCGAGCAGCTCCTCGCGCGTGTAGCCGAGCTGCTCGCACACCGTGCGGTTGACGTCGACGAAGCGCATGCTGGCGCGGTCGATCAGCACGATCATGTCGGCCGAGCTGTCCATCGCCAGGCGGAAGCGCTGCAGCTCGTACTCGGCGCGCTTGCGGCGCAGGAACTGGCCGATCTGGCTGCCGATGGCGCCGATCGCGCGCACCAGGTGCTCCTGGCGCTCGCGCAGCTCGCCGCTGTTGAACACCAGCACGCCCATCGTCTCGGAATCCGACATCAGCGGGAAGGCGAACACGCCGCGCATTCCCGAGCGCAGCGAAAGCAGCTTCTGGCCGACGCGCTCGTCGCGCGTGATGTCGGACGCCCACTGCGGCTCGCCGGTCGCCCAGGCGCGGCCCGCCAGGCCCTCGCCGCGGGCGTAGGTCACCGAGCTCCACTGCTCGAAGAACTTGTCGAAGCGCGAGCCCTCCACGCACCAGGTCTCGCCCAGGCGCAGCACGCCGGCCGGCTCGTCGACGCGCCAGTAGCGGCCGCACTCCCAGCCTTCCTTCTCGCAGATGGCGCGGATCACCCCGCGCACCGCCGCCGCCTCGGTGTCGGCCTGCGCGATCGACAGGCTGACCGCGTAGCCGAGCGCCAGCGCCGATTCGGCGCTGCGCTGCGCCTCGCGGCGGCGCAGGTTGCCGACGCCGTAGGCGATGTCGTCGGCCAGCTCCTCGAGCAGGCGCACCTCGTCGGCGTCGAAGGCGCGCGCCTCGGCCGAGTAGATCGCCAGCACGCCGAAGGTCTGGCCGTCGATCTTCAGCGGCAGGCCGGCTACCCCGCGGTAGCCGCGCGCGAGCGCCGCCTCGCGCCAGGGCGCGAACTTCGGGTCGTTCCTGGTATCGCGGATGGTCTGCGTGCTGCCGCTGCGCACCGCGGCGCCGGCCGGGCCGAGCCCGATGTCGTCGTCCTCGCCCCAGGAGAAGCGCGCCGACGCCAGGTAGCCGTCGTCGCGCCCTTCGCTCGCCACCGGCTCGATGGAACGCGTCGCATCGTCGCGCGCGATGCCGACCCAGGCCATGCGGTAGCCGCCCTTCTCCACCGCGATGCGGCACATGTCGCGCAGCAGCTGCTTCTCGTCGGTCGCGCGAACCAGCACCCGGCTGCACTCCGCCAGCACGTCTCGCGCTCGCTCGACCATGCGCTCGGCCGACTTGCGCATGGTTTCGGCGGCGGGTCCCCCTCGTTTGCGTCGCATGGTTCGCGCGCGAGCCCCGTTAACGTACCCAGCCTACTCCCCTTTACACCCCCGCAATAGGGCGTATTCCCGCCGTTCCGCTCAGAGCGCCGCCGCCACCGCCTCGCCGAATTTCCGCGTGCCGAGCTTCCCGCCCAGGTCGGCGGTGCGCTTCTTCGGGTCCGCCAGCACCTTGTCCACCGCCGCCGAAATCGCCTCGGCGGCCTTGCCCGCCCCCTTCGCTTTCTTCCTTTCGGCCAGCCACTCGAGCAGCATCGCCGCGGAAAGGATCAGCGAGGTCGGATTCGCCTTGTCCTGGCCGGCGATGTCCGGCGCCGAGCCGTGCTGCGCCTGCGCGCAGCAGAGCGCGTCGCCCGCCAGCACCGATCCCGCCAGGCCGAGGCTGCCGGACAGCTCGGAGGCGAGGTCCGACAGGATGTCGCCGTACATGTTAGTGGCGAGCACCACGTCGAAATGGCCCGGCTCGCGCACCAGGCGCGCGGCCATCGCGTCAACCAGCACCTCCTCCAGCTTGACGCCGCGGAACTCGGCGGCCACCTCCCGCACCTTGTCGAGGTACAGGCCGTCGGAGACGCGGAACACGTTCGCCTTGTGGACCGCCGCGACATGTTTCTTTCTCTTGAGAGCCAACGCAAAGGCTCTGCGAGCAATCCTCTCGCACGCCTGCGCCGTCACCTTGCGCATCGACATCGCCACGTCCGGCGTCGGCATGAACTCGCCGCTTCCCTGGTGCATGTTGCGGTCGGCGTAGAAGCCTTCCGTGCACTCCCGCACGATCACCAGGTCCATCGGCTCCTTCACGCTGCCGATTCCCTTGCGGCTGCGCGCCGGGCGGATGTTGGCGTAGAGATCGAGCTTGACCCGGAACACGGCGGAGACGTTGATGCCGCCCTTCTCGCGCGCCGGGTAGGCGAGCTGGTGCAGCGGCCCGAGGATGATCCCGTCCGCCTCGCTCGCCCGCCCGAGCAGGCCGTCGGGCATGGTGGTGCCGTGGCTCTTCAGCGTGGCGAGGCCGACCGGCTGCGTGTCGAACTTCAGCCCAAGGGAAAACTTCTTCGAGGCCGCTTCCAGGACTTCCAGAGTGGCGTCGGTGATTTCCGGCCCGATGCCGTCGCCGGGGAGGACGAGCAATTTCATGGGGGCCTAGGGTAACCTGTGCGCACCATGGCGGCCGAGCCCTCGGCGAAAGACCTGTTCGAACTGGCGAAAGACGCCGGCAACAAGCTGCGCGCGTACATGCTCTCGTACTCGTCGGGCGCCACCGCGGTGTTCTTCCTCGCCCTCACCGGCAAGGACCTGGACATCTTCAGCCCGCTGCAGAAGTGCCTGCTGGTCATCGCCCTCGTCCTGTACGTCGCCACCGCGTTCCTCTGCCTGCTCGAGCTGCGCACCGACGCGCGGCGCTTTTTCCACATGGCGACCCAGCTCGAGCAGGGCGGCGGCTTCTCCGAGAACCAGCACTACAAGAACCGGCGGCTCGGCCTGATCTACGCCTCCTACGCCAGCGCGGCGCTCGCGACCGGCGCGATGGTCGCCTTCCTGATCTCGCGGATCTCCTAGCCATGTGCCGCGCGCTGCTCTACCTCGGCGAGCCGGTGCTGCTCGACAACTTCCTCTACCAGCCCGACTCCGCGCTGGTGCGGCAGAGCGTCGCGCCGCGCATGCTCAACATGCAGAACCTGGCCGGCTTCGGCATGCGCGCCTGGGACACCGCGAGCCACGACCCCGAGCGGGCTTTCTCGTACTACTCGCAGCAGGTGCCGGTGTTCGACCGCAACCTGAAGAACCTCGCCGAGAAAGTCCGCACCGGCTGCCTGCTCGCCCACGTCAGGGGCGTGGCCTACCACTCGCGCGTCGAGATCTCGCTGCAGAACTGCCACCCGTTCCACTTCAAGGACGTGCCGCTGGTGATGGCGCATAACGGCGACCTCGCCCGCTTCGCCGACATGAAGCCTCTCCTCGCACCGCATGTGAAGCCGGGCATCCTTTCGCAGATCCACGGCACTACCGACAGCGAGTGGGTCTATGCCCTGATCCTCTCCAACCTCCCCGACCCGCACCGGCATGCCACGGTCGACGAGCTCGCCGCGGCGGTCGAGAAAACCATCGACATCCTGCGCGACGTGCGGAAGAAGCTCGGCATTTCCATCAGCTCCTCCCTCAACCTGTTCCTCGCGGACGGCATGCAGCTCGCCGCCGTGCGCTACTGCTTCGACTTCGGCTGCTTCCCCACCGACGATGCGGCCCGCCTGCACGAAGCCAACCTGAACTACCTGTCGCTCTGGTACACCGCCGGCCGCGACTACGGCCTGCACGACGGCGAATGGCAGATGACCGGGGGATCCGAGAATGCAACCTCCGCCCTGATCGCCTCGGAGCCGCTGACCCGCGACACAGCCGCCTGGGTCGAGGTGCCGGAGTACTCGATGCTTCACGCGACGATCAGGAAGGCCCGGCCGGCCATCACGATCCGGGACCTGCAGTAGCTAGCCGCCGACGGCGGCGGACATGATCTGCCCGCTGTAGGCCTTCTCCAGTTCGTTGCCTTCCTTCTCCGCGCCGCGCAGGCGCGCCTGGCTGATCAGGCGGGTGAGGTGACGATTGGTCTGGCCGAGCGAAGTCATCAGGCACTTCTGGATCACCCGATGCAGCTTGGTCGACGCCGAGCTGCTGCCGAAGTAGAGACGATCGAAGGCGTCGCGCGGCATCTCGAGGAGCAGCGCGTTCTCGCGCACGACGGCGTCGGAGCCGTGCCGGCCTTTTTCCAGGGCGCTCATGTAGCCGATCATCTGGCCGGGGCCGAGGACGGCCATGCGCAGGCCGCTGGTGATGATTTCGACCGCGCCCCGGATCACGATGAAGCAGGCGGCGGACGCATGGCCGCTGTAGAACAGGGCGTGGCCGCGGGGCAGCTCGAGCAGCGAGCTGACGGCGAGGATTTCCTCGGTTTCGGCGGCGTCGAAGGCCTCGAAGGCGGCGAGGTGCGGGAGGAAGGGCTTGAAGTCGAACGCCGCCCGCTTCAGGCGCTTCGCGCCGGCAAGCGGGTCGCGATCGCTGCCCGACCCCGCCTTGGCGGGATGCGAGGCGCCGAGGACCTTGGCGTTGAGCTGGCGCACCTTGTCGGAGAGAAGCAGCGTAAGGGCGTGCTGCAGGCGCAGGGCGGCGGGAACGCGCTGGGCGACGACCGAGCGGAAGTCGTCGCGCTCGATGAACCAGCCCTCGAGCCGTTCCGTGGCGATGACGGTGGCGGTGCAGGTGCCGCGCTCGATGAGGGCCATTTCGCCCAGCAGGCTGCCGCCGTCGAAGCGCGCGACGGTGAGCTTCTCCCCGCCGGGCAGGGTGACGGTGGCCTCGGCCGCGCCGCCCTTCAATATGTATGCGCCGTGCGAGGGGTCGCCGTGGCGGACGAGGCGAGAACCTTTCTCGAAACTGACGGGGCGCGCGACGGCCAGCAGGAGCTTGCGCGCCTCTTCGTCCAGCCGATCGAGGAAGCTCTTGGCAGCGGCCATGGCAGCGAAAGTGTACGCTCCGGGGCGCGGGGTTTCATGGCATCCTGCCGCCCCAAGGAGGAGTCAATGCGGGGAATTGTCCTGTCGGTCCTGTTGATGCTGGGAGGCGCGGTGCAGGCTCATACGTACGTGTACGTCTCGAACGCCGAGGACGGCAACATCGGCATGTACATGCTGGAGGCCGACGGCACGCTCACGCCCGGCAACCGCTTCGACGCCGGCGGCAAGCCGGTGATGCCGATGAGCGTGAGCCCCGACAAGCGCTTCCTGTTCGCCGCGGTGCGGGCGAAGCCGTTCTCGGTGGTCAGCTTCGCGATCGACCGCAAGACCGGCGAGCTGAAGGAAGTGGGACGCGGCGCGCTGGCGGAGAGCTTCCCTTACATCCAGGTCGACAAGAGCGGCCGCTGGCTGCTCGGCGCGTCCTACGGCGCGAACCTGGTCAGCGTCAACGCGATCGGCAAGGACGGCAAGGTGGCCGACCCGCACCAGGTGATCCCGACCGCGCGCAACGCGCACGCCATCGTCACCGACCGCACCAACAAGTACGTGTACGTGCCGCACCTCGGCACCGACCAGATTTTCCAGTTCAAGCTCGACGCGAAGACCGGCAAGCTGTCGGCCAACACGCCGCCGACGGTGCAGATCAAGCAGGGCGCCGGGCCGCGGCACATCATCATCTCGGCCGACAACAAGTTCGCGTACCTGCTGAACGAGCTCACCGCAGTAGTCACCACGCTCTCGCTCGACGCCAAGACCGGGCTGCTAACGCAGGTCAGCGAGGCCTCGGCGCTCGGCCCCGAGCCGAAGCTGAAGCCGGGCGCGCCGCGCCCCTCGCCGGGCCGCGACGTGTCGCAGGACATCTGGGCTTCCGACCTGCACCTGACGCCGAACGGCAGGTTCCTCTATGCC
>DASUZH010000286.1:0-6621 GCA_036376975.1 Burkholderiales bacterium
GGCGTCGAAGGCGCGCGCCATCAGGCGCGCGAGCGTGGTCTTGCCCGAGCCGGGCGGCCCCCACAGGATCATCGAATGCGGCTTGCGCGCCTCGAAGGCGAGCCGCAGCGGCTTGCCCGGGCCGAGCAGGTGCTTCTGCCCGACCACCTCGTCGAGCGACTGGGGACGCAGCGCTTCCGCTAGAGGTGCCGGAGGCTGGGCTTTTCCAAACAGATCGCTCACTTCTCTCCCAGGACGTCTGCGCCCTTGGGAGGCGTGAACTTGAATTCAGCCGGGTCGACCTTCGGATTGCGGGCCAGGTTGGTAAAGCGCAGCACGGTCGTCTGGCCGAAGTGGTCGAAGAGCTCCATCGCCTCGATGCCGCCTGCGCCGAAGCCCATGCGGATGCGCTCGAAGCCGGCCTCGCGCTCCTTCGGCTTCGCCTCCAGCCATTCCAGGCCGTCGCGCATCCCCGCCTCGGACAGGTCGAACGCCTTTTCGACGTCGGCGTCGCCGGCGAGCAGCGCGGCCGGGGTGGAGCCGAGCGCGCGCGAAAGCCTGCGCACCGTGACCTGGTTCAGCTCGCGGTCGTGGATCCATACCCGCTCGCCGTCGCCGACGATCACCTGGTCGGCGGGCTTGGCGTAGACCCAGCGGAACTTGCCCGGCCGCTGGAAGACGAAGTTCCCCTTCACCTGCTGCACCGTCTTGCCCGCCCGGTCGACCACCTTCTGCTCGAAGTCGGCGCGCGCCGACTGGGAGGTGCGGGCGAACGCCTTGAAGCGTTCGATCGCAGCGGCATCAGAATTTGCAGATATGAAGACTAGGAATAAGAGCGCAAACCGCATGCTCCAAGGCTACTCCGCTTTGGCGGGTACCAATACCTCGCGGTTGCCGTTGGACTGCATCGCCGAGACCATGCCGGCGCGCTCCATGTCCTCGATCAGGCGCGCCGCCCGGTTGTAGCCGATGCGCAGGTGGCGCTGCACCAGCGAGATCGACGGACGCCGCGTGCGCAGCACGACCTCGACCGCCTGGTCGTAGAGCGGGTCTTTCTCGCCGCTCGGCAGGCCTTCTGCCATGCCCTCGGCGGCGTCCTCGACGGAAGGCTCGGTGACGTCGGTGAGGTACTCCGGCTTGGCCAGGGTCTTGAGGTGCTCGACCACCTTGTGCACCTCGTTGTCGGCGACGAAGGCGCCGTGCACGCGCTGCGGCAGGCCGGTTCCCGGCGGCAGGTAGAGCATGTCGCCCATGCCGAGCAGGGCTTCCGCGCCCGACTGGTCGAGGATGGTGCGCGAATCGATCTTGGAGGAGACCTGGAACGCGATGCGCGACGGGATGTTGGCCTTGATCAGGCCGGTGATCACGTCCACCGACGGCCGCTGCGTGGCGAGCACGAGGTGGATGCCGGAGGCGCGGGCCTTTTGCGCCAGCCTCGCGATCAGCTCCTCGACCTTCTTGCCCACCACCATCATCAGGTCGGCGAGCTCGTCGATCACCACCACGATGTTGGGCAGCTGGGTGATCGGCTGCGGCTCGCCGGAATCGAGCGTGAGGGGGTCTTCCAGCTTGCGGCCCTGCTTCTCCGCCTCGGCCACCTTGTGGTTGAAGCCCGACAGGTTGCGCACGCCGAGCCAGTTCATCAGCTTGTAGCGCCGCTCCATCTCGGCCACGCACCAGGTGAGCGCGTTGACCGCCTGCTTCATGTCGATCACCACCGGCGCCAGCAGGTGCGGGATGTCCTGGTAGACCGACAGCTCGAGCATCTTCGGGTCGATCATGATCAGCCGCACCTGGCGCAGCTCGGACTTGTAGAGCAGCGACAGGATCATGGCGTTGAGCGTGACCGACTTGCCCGAGCCGGTGGTGCCGGCGACCAGCAGGTGGGGCATCTTGGCGAGGTCGACCACCACCGGGTTGCCGGCGATGTCCTTGCCCAGCGCCAGCGCGAGCGGCGAGTGGATGGCGTGGTAGGCCTCGGAGCCGAGGATCTCCGACAGGCGCACGATCTGGCGGTGCGGATTGGGCAGCTCGAGGCCCATGCAGGACTTGCCCGGGATGGTCTCCACCACGCGGATCGACACCACCGACAGGGCGCGCGCCAGGTCCTTCATCAGGTTGACGATCTGGCTGCCCTTGACGCCGACCGCCGGCTCGATCTCGTAGCGGGTGATGACCGGACCCGGATAGGCGGCGAGCACCTTCACCGAGACGCCGAAGTCCGACAGCTTCTTCTCGATCAGGCGCGAGGTGAACTCGATGGTTTCCGGCGTGACCTGCTCGCCGTCGGCCGCCGCCTCGTCGAGCAGCTTGAGCGGCGGCAGCGGCGTGTCGGGCAGGTTCTCGAACAGCGGCGCCTGCTTCTCCTTCTGCACGCGCTCCGACTTCTTGATCTCGACCACCGGCAGCTCGATGCGCAGCGGCGGGTGGTCCTCCTCGCGCCGCTTCTCGCTCTCCACCACGAAGTCGCGCTCCTCGCGCGCGAGGTCGCCGATCCTGCGGTCGCGCCGGCTCTCCCACGCCTGGCGCGCGAGCCGCCAGCCGGCCTCGAGGCCCAGCCCGACCAGCTCGGCGACCTTGACCCACGACACGCCCGTGAACAGGCTGAGACCGATGGCCGCCCCGGTGAGGAGCACCAGCGTGGCGCCCGTGAAGCCGAGCGCGCCGGCGGCGAACCCGCCGAGGCCCCGGCCGACCACGCCTCCGGGGGCGGACGGCAACTCCGCCGTGAGGCTGTGCAGGCGCAAGTATTCGATCGCCGTGCTGCACACGAGGAGCAGCGCGAACCCCGCCAGGGCGATCCAGAGCGGGCGACGGTCGATGAGCGAGCTGCCGTCGATCCGGCGGTAGCCCCAAACCACCACGTAGGCGCACAAGGCGACCCACCAGTAGGCGGAAACGCCGAACAGAAAGAGCAGCAGGTCGGACAGGTAGGCGCCGACCACTCCGCCGGCGTTGCGCGTGGCGGCTTCCGTGGTGCTATGCGACCAGCTCGGGTCGCCGCGGTGGAACGTGGCGAAGATGAGCAGCAGGTACAGGGCGACCGCGACCAGGACAAGCCATCGGGCCTCGCGCAGCAGGCTGGCGAGTCTGGCTGGAAGCGGTGCGGCGCTTTTCTCTGCTATGCCCATTCTCTCGCGGAGGAGGAATGGGCCGCATTCTACTCTCTACTACCTGCTAGCGCGTGATGGCGCACTCCAGGTTGCGGCCGGTGTTCACGATGCTGCCCGCCATGACCGAGCGGATGAACGTCGGCGGCGGCGTGAACTGCAGGCCCGGATCGGCGGAGAGGAACAGCGGCCGCTGGTCGGGCGTGATCAGGCCGGTCTGCCCGGCGGAGAGGCCGATCTCGCCCTGCGCGTTGCCGACGGCAGCGTTGCCGTCCATCACCTGAACGTAGATCGCGCGCTCGCGCGTCGCGCACTGCTCGCCGCCCCCGGTCACGCAATCCTCGACGGCGAAGGTCTGGCCGCGCACGCCGCCGCTGGCGGTGGCGAGCGTGTACTTGGCGCTGCTGCGCCGGCCGATCGTGCCGGCGCTCGCGCGCAGGCCGCCGTGCAGCAGGCTGTAGGTGAACAGGTCTTCCTGCGGCTTGTCGTCCGAGAAGCTGTAGCCGTCGATCTTCACCGCGGTGCCCGGCTTGAGCAGGACCTGCGCGCCGTCGCGGAAGCGGATCAGCGCATAGCTGCCGGCGGCCGTGCTGAGCGTGTCGCCGCTCGCGACCTGCGAGCGCTGCGAGAGGATGCGCACCGAGCCGTCGGCGCGCTTGACCGACAGCGTGCCGTGGACCTGCATGACGGTGGCGTCCTGCGCCGCGACGGCGCCCGCCGCCAGCAGCAGGACCGGGAGCAGAAGCTTGGACAGGGCGTTCATGCGGAACCCCTTTCCCGCCGGGCGGCGGAGGCTACTCGGGCAGCGTGATGGTGTCGCGCAGCACGATGTTCGAGCCGCGCACCTCGATGTAGCCGCCCATCTGCAGGTCCTTCATGACGCGGCTCACCATCTCGCGCGAGGCGCCGATCATCTTGGCGATGTCCTGCTTGGGCAGGCGCTTGGTGACGATCTTCTCGCCGTCCACGTTCTCCGCCATGTCGAGCAGCAGCCGCGCCACCCGGCCGTAGACGTCGAGCAGCGCCAGGCTGCCGATCTTGCGGTCGGCGTCGCGCAGCCGGCGCACCAGGCCGCGCATCACCGCCTGCGCCATGTCGAAGTTCTCCGCCAGGCACTTCTTGAAGTCGCGCTTGGCGATCGCCAGCAGCTCGCAGGGCTCGATCGAGACCACGCTCGCCGAGCGCGGCGCGTCGTCGATCAGCCCCATCTCGCCGAAGAACTCGCCCGCCGTCAGGATGCTGAGGATCACTTCCTTGCCCTCGGCGTCGCTCATCATCACCTTGAGCCGGCCGGAGAGCACGATGTAGAGGGAGTCGGTCGGATCGCCGCTCGCCATCACCGTGGTCGAGCGCGGCAGGCTGCGCCGCGTCACCACCGTGGTCAGCATGCGCAGCTGATCCTCGGGAAAACTCGCGAACAGCGGCACCGCCTTGAGCACCGCCGTCGAGACCATCGTCGCCATAGCTGGAACATCCCCTCCCTGTAGCGGAGGCTATGTTAGCAGGCGGCGGGGGCAAGTGCCTACTTGCAGGCAGCGACACCGGTGTCGTCCTCGTCGAACCGCCTCAGGATGCGCACCGCGCGGGTCTCGTCGTTGGTCGCGAAGATGATGTAGGACAGCAGCGAGTCATCGAAGGTGGCGACACCGGTCTGCACCACGCTGCCGGCGAGGCTGTTGTCCGTCACCCTGAGGAAGGGGCCGGCCAGCGTGACGGTAATCGGGAACGCCTGCGGGTAAGCGAGGCTGCCAGCCAGGTCGACGTTGTTCTTGTCGAAGAAGCCCGAATCCGGCCCGCCGATCATGTAGAACGACGCCGGGCCGAGGGCGCCGGTGCCGTAGTTGTACCCCTTCGACCCGTTGACGGTGATCTGGATCTCGTCTCCCGCGTCGATGCGCGCCGAGGCGACCGAACCCGCCGGCCCGGTCGCCCTACCGCCCTGCAGAACCAGGATGCCGTCGACCGTCATAGTCAGCGTGCTCGGGTCGATCTGCGCGAACGCCTGCGTATTGCCTGCAAAAGCAGCGGCGACAGGGTCGACCGTGGTGGCGCCGCCGATCAGCAGCACCGAGCCGCCGTTCCGGGTGGCGATGGTCTTCTCGTCGCTCACCAGGAGCCGTGCGTTGGTGGCGGCGAGCGCGTTGGCGGTCTGGAGATCCGAGGTGCCGCCCTGGAAGTAGATGCTGCCCCCGGTCTCCAGGGTCAGCGTGTTGGCCTGCAGCGAGGCGAGCGCGGTCACGTTCAACGGGATCGGGTTGGTGTTGTTCGCGATCGCGGTTCCGCCGCGGACGACCAGGCTGTAGTTGTCGGCGACGGGTACCGTGCCCAGGTCGGGCGTGGTGCCCGACGGCGCGCTGCTCAGGTAGATCCTCATGTCGCCAAGCGACCGCACCAGCGCATCGGCCTGCTTGGACGCGAGGTTGGGATCGTTGCCCAAGGCGCCGATTTCGTTGAAACCACCCTCGATAATGAGAGCTTTCGGGTTGTTTGCGCCCCCGGCCTGCCCGATGTTGACCGTAGCGCCCTGCAGCCTGGCGCCGCTTCCCGAAGCAGGCGGCTCGCTAGCCACGTCCGCGGGATCCGGCACCGGGTTGGCGGTACCCGCGCGCACGATGATCAGTCCGCTGTTCATGAGGTCGATCGCGCCGGCAGCCGTCAGCGACTGGCCGGCCGTCGACTGCACAGTCGCGTTAGCAACCCCCGTGCTTCCGCCCAGGAGCCTGAAGTCCACGCCCGTGACTCTGACGTTGCCGCCGGTCGAAACAGTGTGGTTGCCCTGCAGGGTCACGTTGCCGACGTTGTTCGAGGTAACGGTCTGGTTGGCGGTGGTGAACGCGGCGTCGCCGGCAAGAGTCAGATTGCGCGCGCCCAGGTAGATCGAGTTGTCGAGGTTGATGTCGTTGCCGGCCTTCATCACCAGGTGGTGGTCGAACGTGTCGGTCGGCGTGCCGATCGTGTTCGTCGCCCGGTTGGTCATGATGATGTCGTTGCTGGCGAGGAACGTCAGCGTACCGGTGCCGGTGCTGTTGATCTGAGTCAGCGGCGCGGTCAGGTCGAGGATGATGTCGCCGCCCACCGCCTCGACGGTGACGTTGTTCGCGCTGAACGGGAACGCGTTCAGATTGAACGAGCCGTTGACGAAGGCGGTGAAGTCACCGGTCGTCCCGATGCCGTTGATGTTCACCGGCGAGCCGCCCTCGGTACCGCTGAACTGCAGCGCGCCATTGGCGTAGGCGCCGGGGGTTTTCACGATCAGCGAAAGCACCGGATCGGCGGGCGTCGGCGGGGATCCCGTGGCCGGCGGTTCGACCGGCAGCGGCGCAGGGCAGCCGTCCGAGACACAGGAGAACAGGTTCAACGCCGCAACGGTGTTCGCGGGCGCGGTAGCGAGGCGGATGCTACCTCCGCCGCCCGTGGTCGCGTTGCCCTTGAGGGTCACGACCGTAAGCGTGTGGGCGGTGATCGATCCGGCCACGGTCTGCGTCACGCGGTCGTCGACCGCGGCGGTGTCATCGCCGGCGGCGACGATCCT
>DASUZH010000287.1:0-4528 GCA_036376975.1 Burkholderiales bacterium
TCCTGGGCGATGGCGATCGCCAGGCGCGCCTCGGTCACCGTGTCCATGGCGGCCGACACCAGCGGGATGTTGAGCTCGAGCTTTCGGGTGAGGCGGGTTTTCAGGGAAACTTCGCGCGGCAGGACGCGCGAGTGGGCGGGAAGGAGGAGGACGTCGTCGAAGGTCAGCGCCTTCTGAATCACCCGCATGTGTTCTTCTCGCAAAGCCGCATTATACTCTCAACATGATGAAAAGACTCCTTGTTTTGCTTTCCCTGGGGCTTGCCTTGGGCGCGCTGGCGGGAACCGCGTACGCGCAGCACTACAAGTGGGTGGACCAGAATGGCCGCACGCAGTACGGCGACCATCCGCCGCCCGGCGTCAAGGCGACGCCGCTGCGCGCGCCGCCCGGCCCGGCCGCGCCCGCTGCCTCCGCTGCGCAGAATCCCGGCGCCAAGCCGGCGACCGCGGCGGAGAAGGACGCCGACATCAAGAAGCGGCAGGCCGACGCGGCGAAGGAGCAGGAGAAGCAGGCCGCGGCCGCCAAGGATGCCGAGGCGAAGCGGGCCAACTGCGCGCTGGCGCGGGCCAACATGGAGACGCTCGAGATCGGTCGCGTGCGCCGCGTCAATCCGAAGACCGGGGAATACGAGTACATGGAGGACGCCCAGCTCGCCGAGGCCAAGGAGCGCACCCGCAAGAGCATCGCGGAGTGGTGCAGCTGAGGATTTGCTAGCGCCGCTTCGCGGCGCGCCGCCGGCGCGCCTCCTTCGGATCGGCCGCCAGCGGCCGGTAGATTTCGACCCGATCGCCCGGCTGCAGCGGCGTGTCGGTCCGCACCACCCGCCCGAAAATTCCCACCTTGCCCCGCGCCAGCGGCGACAGGCCCGATTTTTCCAGCGCGTCGCGCACGGTGGCGCCCGCCGGCACGCTCACGCGGACGCTCCGCTCGCGCTGCGGCAGCGCGTGAACTACCTCGACGAGCAGTTCACCCTTTGTCGCGGCCATAGACCTCCGCTGCGCGCCTGGTGAACGCGTCGACCATGGAATTGGCGATCGAGTCGAACAGCGGCTCCAGCAGGCGCGCCAGCGCCCGGCTGGAAAACTCGTAGCGCAGCGTGAAGTCGATGCGGCAGGCGCGCGGCGAGAGCGGCGTGAAGCGCCAGCCGGCGGTGAAGGTCTTGAACGGTCCTTCGACCAGCTTCATGTCGATCGACTCGCCGGGGTGGTTCTCGTTCTGCGTGGTGAACGACTGGCGCAGCCCCGGCATGCCGACGGTGAGCGTGGCGCGCGTCGCGCCGGCGCTGCGGCCATGCACGCGCGCGGCCAGGCACCAGGGAAGGAATTGCGGGTAGGCCTCGATGTCCTCCACCAGCCGGTAGACGTCGCCGGCGCTGTGCTCGAGGATCGCGGAGCGCGTCACCCGCTTCATGGGAAAATCGGCAGATTTGCTGTATACAAATCTGCATGTCCATCGTCCAGAACCGCAAGGCGACCCACGACTACTTCATCGAAGAGCGCTACGAGGCCGGCATCGCGCTCGACGGATGGGAGGTCAAGTCGATCCGCGCCGGGCGCGCCCAGCTGGCCGACGGCTACGTCATCGTCAAAGGCGGAGAGTTGTTCCTGATCGGCGCCCACGTCAGCCCCCTGCCGACTGTGTCGACGCACTTCATACCCGACCCGGCGCGCACCCGCAAGCTCCTGCTGCACGCCGAGGAAATCAAGCGCCTGATCGGCAAGGTCGAGCAGCGCGGCTACACGCTGATCCCGCTCGACCTGCATTACAAGAAGGGGCGCATCAAGCTCGAGCTGGGGCTGGGCAAGGGCAAGCTTCAGCACGACAAGCGGGCGGACAAGCGCGACAAGGACTGGCAGCGCGAGAAGCAGCGCCTGCTACGCAGCCGCTGATTTCTTGCCGCTCTGCGGCGGCGGCGCCTCGGCCAGCGCCATCCAGGTCGACACCACCGTGTCGGGGTTGAGCGAGAGGCTGTCGATGCCCTGCTCCATCAGCCAGCGCGCGAGGTCCGGGTGGTCCGAGGGGCCCTGGCCGCAGATGCCGACGTACTTGCCCTGCTTCCTGCAGGCGCGGATCGCCATGGCGAGCATCTGCTTCACGGCCGGATCGCGCTCGTCGAAGCCCTCCGCCACCAGGCCCGAGTCGCGGTCGAGGCCGAGCGTGAGCTGCGTCATGTCGTTGGAGCCGATCGAGAAGCCGTCGAACAGCTCGAGGAACTGGTCGGCGAGGATGGCGTTCGACGGCAGCTCGCACATCATGACGACCTTCAGCCCGCCTTTTCCCTTTTCCAGGCCGTTCTTGGAAAGGAGCGACATCACCTGCTTCGCCTCCTCCAGCGTGCGGATGAAGGGCACCATCAGCTCGACATTGGTCAGGCCGAGCTCCTCGCGCACCTTCTTCATCGCCGCGCACTCGAGCTCGAAGCAGTCCTTGAAGCTCGCCGCAATGTAGCGCGAGGCGCCGCGGAAGCCGAGCATCGGGTTCTCCTCCTCGGGCTCGTAGCGCTCGCCGCCGAGCAGCTTGCGGTACTCGTTCGACTTGAAGTCCGACAGGCGCACGATCACCGGCTTCGGCCAGAAGGCGGCGGCGATGGTGGCCACGCCCTCGACCAGCTTCTCGCGGAAGAACGTCCGCGGATCGGAGTAGCCGCGCGACTTCTCCTCCAGTTGTTTCTTTAAGGAAGAAGGCAAACCCGGGTACTCGAGGCACGCCTTCGGATGCACCCCGATGCTGTTGATGATGAACTCGAGCCGCGCCAGGCCGACGCCGGCGTTGGGCAGCTGGGCGAACTCGAACGCCAGCTCCGGGTTGCCGACGTTCATCGCGATCTTCACGCCGACCGCGGGCATCTCGCCGCGCTCGCGCGCGGAGACCTCGAACGGGATCAGGCCGTCGTAGATGTTGCCGGTATCGCCCTCGGCGCAGGACACGGTGACCGCCTGGCCGTCCTTCAGCTTGCGCGTCGCGTCGCCGCAGCCGACCACCGCCGGGATGCCGAGCTCGCGCGCGATGATGGCGGCGTGGCAGGTGCGGCCGCCGCGGTTGGTGACGATCGCCGCCGCCACCTTCATCACCGGCTCCCAGTTCGGGTCGGTCATGTCGGTGACCAGCACGTCGCCCGGCTGCACCTTGTCCATCTGCGACGCGTCCGGCACGATGCGCACCGTGCCGCTGCCGATCTTGTTGCCGATGGCGCGGCCCTCGGCCAGGATGCGCGCGCTGCCCTTCAGCGCGAAGCGCTCCTCCACCTCGCGCTTCCTCGACTTCACCGTCTCCGGCCGCGCCTGCAGCACGTAGAGCCGGCCGTCGGCGCCGTCCTTGCCCCACTCGATGTCCATCGGCCGGCCGTAGTGCTTCTCGATCGCCACGGCGTAGCGCGCCAGCTCCAGAATGTCCTTGTCCTCCAGGGAGAAGGCGTTTCTTTCGGCTTCCGCGACCTCGACCACGCGGGTCGAGCGGCCGGTCTCGCCGGAGGTGGCGAACACCATCTTCTGCAGCTTGGAGCCGAGCCCGCGCCGCACGATGGCCGGCTTGCCCTTCTCCAGCATCGGCTTGTGCACGTAGAACTCGTCCGGGTTGACCGCGCCCTGCACCACGGTTTCGCCCAGGCCGTACGCCGAGGTGATGAAAACCACGTCCCGGAAGCCCGATTCCGTGTCCAGCGTGAACATCACCCCGGCCGAGCCGAGGTCGCTGCGCACCATCTGCTGGACGGCGGCCGACAGCGCCACCGTCTCGTGCGCGAAGCCCTGGTGGGCGCGGTAGGAGATCGCGCGGTCGTTGTAGAGCGAGGCGAAGACGTGGCGGATCGCCTCCAGCACGTTGTCGATGCCCTTGATGTTGAGGAAGGTCTCCTGCTGGCCGGCGAAGGAGGCGTCGGGCAGGTCTTCGGCCGTGGCGGAGGACCGCACGGCGAATGAAGCGTTAGTTGAGGTTTGCGATACAAGCTCTTGATATTTAGAGCGTATATCCTGCTCAAGGTCCTTGGGAAACGGCGCCTTGAGGATCCAGCCACGGATCTCCGAGCCGCATACCGCCAGGGCCTTCACGTCCTTCGGATCGAGCTTGGCGAGGCGCTCCCGGATGCGCGCCTCCAGCTTGTTGGCGCTGAGGAACTGCCGGAACGCGTCGGCGGTGGTGGCGAAGCCGCCGGGAACCCGGATACCGGCCGCCGCCAGCCCGCCGATCATCTCGCCGAGCGAGGCGTTCTTGCCGCCGACCCGCTCCAGGTCGGTCATGCGGAGGTCCTTGAGCCAGGCTACGCGCATTGCAGTGGTATTTTAGCTGCCATGACGCAGCGCCGAACCGTTTTCTTCGTCTCCGACGGCACCGGGATCACAGCGCAGATGCTCGGCCACAGCCTGCTGACCCAGTTCGAGGGCGTCGAGTTCAGCCAGGTCACCCTGCCCTTCGTCGACAGCGTGGAGAAGGCCGAGGAATGCCTGGCGCGCATCGCCGCCGAGCGCGGCAACGGCCAGCCGATCGTCTTCTCCACCCTGGTCAACCAGGAGGTACGGCAGGTAGTGCGGCG
>DASUZH010000288.1:0-3960 GCA_036376975.1 Burkholderiales bacterium
GCCCGAACATCGACCTCGCCGGCAAGGACACTCTGGGCGAAGGCAAGGTCGCGGGCGACGAGTACCTCACGCTGTTCGACGGCGCGACGCTGATGGTCCAGGTGCCGCAGCGCTTCGATCCGAAGAATCCCTGCATCGTCAGCGCCAGCTCGTCCGGCTCGCGCGGCATCTACGGCGCCATCGGCACCGCCGGCGAGTGGGGCCTGAAGCGCGGCTGCGCGATCGCCTACACCGACAAGGGCACCGGTACCGGCTTCCACGACCTCACGACCGACACGGTGAACCTGATCACCGGCCAGCGTGCGCTGCGCGAGAAGGCGGGTAACGATTCGATCTTCACCGCCACCGTCTCCGATGCCGACCGCGCGCGCTACCTGCGCGAGTTTCCCAACCGCGTCGCAGTCAAGCACGCGCACTCGCAGCGCAACCCGGAGAAGGACTGGGGCCGCTACACGCTCGCCGCAATAGATTTTTCTTTTTACATCATTAATTCACTAAAAGATGCGCGTGCTGGGACCTATACGCCGCAAAACACCATCGTCATCGCCTCGAGCGTCTCGAACGGCGGCTACGCGGCGCTCGCCGCGGCCGAGCAGGACACGCGCGGCCTGATCGACGGCGTCGCGGTGTCCGAGCCGAACGTCTCGCTTTCCGGCGTGCGCTCGCTGCTCGACTACACCACGCTGCTCAACCTCTACCTGCCGTGCGCGTCGCTCGCCGCGCAGAACGCGCCTGCGCCGCTCAACAGCGTGCCGCAGCCGCTGCGCGAGGCGCGCTGCGCCTCGCTGGCGAAGAAGGGGCTGCTGAAAGCCGCCGACCTCGCCGGCCAGGCCGACGAGAGCCAGCGCATCCTGATCGACTACGGCTTCCTGCCGCAGGCGAGCCTGGTGCTGCCCTCGCACTACACGCTGTCCGTGCCGCAGAGCATCTCGCTCGCCTACGCGAGCAGCTACGGCCGCTTCTCGGTGACCGACAACCTGTGCGGCTACAGCTACGCCGCGACGGCCGCTTCGGGCGACAACGCCGCGCAGCCGGTCCCCGCCGCGGGCCTCGAGCTGTCGTTCGCCACCTCGAACGGCATCCCGCCCACCGGCGGCGTCAACATGGTGAACAACCTGTCGACCGGCGGCGCACGCGAGGACCGGCTGTCGATCTCGCCCTCCACCGGCGCGCGCGACATGAACCTCGACGGCGCGCTCTGCCTGCGCTCGCTCGCCACCGGCGTCGACGCGGCGGGCAAGCCGCTGGCCGGCGCGCTGGCCGAGCAGCACAAGCGCGTGCAGAGCGGCATCGCCGAGACGCAGCTGACCGGCAACCTGAAGGGCAAGCCGGCGATCTTCGTCAACGGCCGCGCCGACGCCATCCTGCCGCCCAACTTCGCCTCGCGCGCCTACTTCCAGCGCAACAAGTCGGTCGAGCCCTCCTCGAAGCTGCACTACTACGAGATCACCAACGCCCACCACCTCGACGTCCTCAACGGCATCGGCGGATTCGACACGCGCTACGTCCCGCTGCACGTCTACTACGTGCAGGCGCTCAACCTGATGTGGAACCACCTGAAGAGCGGCCGCGCGCTGCCCGCCTCGCAGGTGGTGCGCACCAAGCCGCGCGAGCAGAAGGACGGCAAGACCGTCGCCATCGACCGCTCCAACGTGCCGCCGATCGAGGGCTCGCTCGGCGCCAACACGCTGATCAGCGTCGGCTTCGACGGCAAGCTGCGCATCCCGGACTAATTTCCATTACTCATCAATCGCGGCGCGGGGAACGCCTCCCACTCGTGGGGTAGCGTTCCCACGGATGGGGCGCTAGATTGGGCGCAGAGGAGGAAAGAACCATGTCCCTGCGCCTGGCTGCCGTTGCGCTCGTCTGCGCATTTCTCACCGCACCCGCCTTCGCTCACGACCGCGACGACGACTGCGCCGATGGCCGCGCGCTGCGGCTGGTCAACGGCCGCATCCACACCATGGAGTCGAAGGATCGCGACCGGGTCGTCTCCAGCGTGACCATCCGCAACGGCCGCTTCGTCAAGGTCGGCTCGGAAGGCGACAGCGGGGACAACGACTGCACGAAGACCATCAACCTGCACGGCCGCGTCGCCGTGCCGGGCATCATCGACAACCACAACCACATCGTCCTGCTCGGCCTGCGGCCGGGCCGCGACACCCGCCTGGAGTTCGCCAACTCGATCCCCGAAGCGCTCGCCACGCTCGCCGCGCGGCGCCGCGACGCGAAGCCCGGTGAGTGGATCACCTCGATCGGCGGCTTCCACCGCAACCAGTTCACCCCGGCGCCCGGCGCGATCCGCTTCCCGACCCTCGATGAAATGACCGCGGCGGTGCCCGACCACCCGGTGTTCATCATGGAGAGCTTCGCCGGGCCCGGCGCGACCAACGCGCTCGGCAAGGCGTTCTTCGAGGCGAACGGCGTCCCGGTCGGCGCCGACGGCTCGATTGCCGCCAACGCGCCCACGCTCACCGCCCTCTTCCTGCTGCGACAGATGCAGACCCGGGACCAGATGCTGCGCAGCCTGGAGGACGCCATGACCTACGCCGCCGGCGTCGGCGTCACGACGCACCTCGACCAGGGCGGCTTTCCTTCCGTCGGCAACAACACCGACGGCGCCGCCAACTTCGACCGCTACCGCGCCTACGACTCGCTGCGCGCGCTTTACGCGGAAGGCAAGCTGACCAACCGCATCTGGGTGAACTTCCTGCACATGGAGGCGGATGCCAACACGCCCGAGCTGCGCGCGCGCCTGCTCAACGTGTTCAACGACTTCGGCGACGACATGGTGCGCGTGCTCGGCATCGGCGAGTTCACCGGCGGCGGCCTGTTCCCGGTCGGCGAGGCATGGATGAACGGCACGCGGCTGGTCGCGCAGGCGCAGTGGCGCAACGAGAACCACAGCCTCGGCTTCAGCGTCGGCGGCGTGCCCGACTGGAAGATCATCATCGACGGCTGGCAGGCGGTGCAGAACGAGGAGCTCGCCGCCGGACGCGCCGGCATCGGCAAGCTGCGCTGGACGCTCGCCCACGTACCCTTCATCGACGACGAATACCTGCAGCGGCTGAAGGGACTGGGCGGCCAGATCAGCGTAGTCGGCGCGTGGCGCTGGCTCACCGGCACGGCGACCGGCAACGGGCCTCCGTTCCGCACCATCCTGGCGAGCGGCATCCCCACCGGCATGAGCTCCGACGGCATGCAGATCTCGGTGATGAGCCCGTGGGTGAACCTGTACTACGTGGTCACCGGCAAGAACGCGCGCGGCGATCTCATCAACGCCAACCAGACGCTGGGGCGCTACGACGCGCTGCGTCTGTACACGCGCGAGAACGGCCAGTTCCTCAACGCCGAGGACAAGATGGGCACCATCGAGGAAGGCAAGTTCGGCGACCTGGTGGTGCTGAGCGCCGACTACTTTGACGAAAAGCGCGTACCGGATGAGAAGCTCAAGGACCTGCGCTCGGTGCTCACCGTGGTCAACGGCAAGGTCGTGTACGACGACCTCGACGGACGCAACAGGGATTACTGGAAGGCCGGCCTGCCCTAGGCTTCGGTCGCCGGCCGGGATTCTTCCTTCGCCTCTTCCTTGCGCGTGCCGACGAAGCGCGCGAGGAACAGCCCGGCCTCGTACAGCAGGCACATCGGTACTGCGAGCATGAACTGCGACAGCACGTCGGGCGGCGTCACCACCGCGGCGACGACGAAGGCGCCGACGATGACGTAGGGCCGCGCGTCCCTCAGCTTGTCGAGCGTCACCAGGCCCATGCGCACCAGCAGGATCACCACGATCGGGATCTCGAAGGTGATGCCGAAGGCGAGGAACATGGTGATGACGAAGTTGAAGTAGGCGTCGATGTCCGGCATCGGGCTGACCGAGGCGGGGGCGAAGCCCTGGATGAACGCGAACACGGTGCCGAAGACGAAGAAGTAGCAGAAGGCGACGCCGGCGAGGAACAG
>DASUZH010000289.1:0-5762 GCA_036376975.1 Burkholderiales bacterium
TCCTCGGCTACGACATCGGCGAGGACGCCGTCGAGGCGGCGCGGCGCGAAGCGCGCGAGATGAAGCTCGACAACAGCCGCTTCGAGATCCAGGACGTCGCCGAGCTGCCGGCTTCGCCCAAGTTCGACCTGATCACCGCCTTCGATGCGATCCACGACCAGAAGGATCCCGACGCGGTGCTGCGCGGCGCGCGCCGCGCGCTCGCGCCCGACGGCGTGTTCCTGATGGTCGACTTCAAGTTCCACAGCCGGGTCGAGGACAACCTGTCCAACCCGTACGCGCCGATGTACTACGGCATCAGCCTGATGCATTGCATGACGGTGTCGCTCGCCGTCGGCGGCAAGGGCCTCGGCACGGTGTGGGGCGAGGAGACCGCGCGCCGCATGATGGCGGAGGCGGGGTTCGGGCGGGTCGAGGTGCTCGACACGCCGCGCCCGCAGAACTACATGTTCGTGTGCCGGGCGTAGGCGCACGCAAGAAGCTCGCGCATCGCGACGCCGCGGCGAAGGCGGGGCTGCGCTACGTCACCGACGGCGTTTCAGGCATTACGCGCAAGCGCTCGGGCGGCGGTTGGTCCTATTACCTGCCCTCCGGCCGCCTGATAGCCGACGCGGGACTGCGGAAGACGCTGAACTCGCTGGCGATCCCGCCCGCCTGGACCGACGTGTGGATCTGTCCCGACCGCGACGGCCATATCCAGGCGACAGCGCGCGACGCGGCGGGGCGCAAGCAGTACCGCTACCACCCTTCGTACCGCGAGGCTCGCGACCGCTCCAAGTTCCGCCGCATGCTCGAGTTCAGCGAGGTGCTGCCCACGCTGCGCGAGCGCGTCGAGCGCGACCTGCGCGCCGACGACCTCAGCCGCCGCCAGCTGCTCGCCACCGTGGTGCGCCTGCTCGACAAGACCCTGATCCGCGTCGGCAACGACGAGTACGCGCGCGAGAACAAGTCATACGGCCTGACCACGCTGCAGCGGCGCCACGTGCAAGTCGACGGCCAGACCCTGCGCTTCAGCTTCCGCGGCAAGAGCGGCGTCGAGCACACCATCACCGTCTCCGACCCGCGCCTCGCGCGCATCGTGCAGCGCTGCCGCGACTTGCCCGGGCAGGAGATGTTCCAGTACCTCGACGCCAGGCGGAAGCGGCAGGCGATTTCCTCCGACGACGTCAACGACTACCTGCGCGAGCTGAGCGGGCGCGACGTGACGGCGAAGGACTTCCGCACCTGGGGCGGCACCATGCTCGCCGCGGTCGAGCTGCGCGCAATGGGCGAGGCGGCCAGCCGCGCCGAGGCGGACCGCAACATCATCCGCGCCATCGACGCGGTAGCCGAGCGCCTCGGCAACACGCGCGCGGTGTGCCGCAAGTACTACGTGCACCCGGCCCTGATCAGCGCCTACTACATGGGCCACACCGTGCCGCAGCCGCCCGCGCTCACCAAGCGCAGCCGCCGCGCGAACCCGGGCGGCGCGCTGCGCCGCGACGAAGTGCTGGTGCTGCAATTCCTGCAGGAGAGGGTCTGAGGCTCTGGTCGCTGCACCCGAAGTACCTCGATCCGCAGGGCCTGGTGGCGCTATGGCGCGAGGCGCTCCTCGCGCGACACGTCCTGGGCGGAAGAACGGTTGGATATCGCCATCATCCGCAGCTGCTGCGCTTCCGCGCCTGCGGTGCTCCGCGCGCTGCAATTGACGTCTATCTTGGCGCGGTCCATGCCGAGGCAGTCGCCCGGGGCTACGAATTCGACCGATCCAAGTTCAGGCGCAATGCCTGCTCGCGGATCGCAGTGACCGAAGGGCAGCTCGAGCACGAGTGGAAGTGGCTGATGGCCAAGCTGCGCAAGCGCAATCCGCAGCTGTATCGGCTGCATCGGCGCGTGAGCGCGCCGGAAATCCATCCGTTGTTCCGCCTGCGCCCGGGTCCGATCGCTGCCTGGGAACGGCCTTGATGCTGCACATCACGAACGGGGACTACGCGGTAGAGGTTCTGAAGCAGGCCGTGCAGGGCGAGATCCTGCCCTGGCGCGACGTGCTGCACGAGGGCCCGGTGCGCGCGGGACTGGCGCTCGACGAGCTTTCACGCGAGCGCGCGGCGTTCATCGCGAGCTGCGGGTGGGCGCCGCTCGAAGCCGTGGCCGAAGATTTCCGGAAGAGAGACGCGCTCCTGCAGCGCGCCCATGACGAGGTGGTGCTGTGGTTCGAGCACGACCTCTACGACCAGCTGCAGCTCATCCAGCTGCTCGACTGGTTCGCCGCGCACCCGCATCCGAACCTGTCGCTGGTGTGCGAGGCGGAGTACCTCGGGACGATGAAGCCGCAGCGCGCGGGCGAGCTGTTCGCGTCGCGCGCCCGCGTGACCGAGGCGCAGCTCGCGGAAGGCCGCGCCGCATGGGCGGCGTTCACCGCCTCCGATCCGCTGCAGCTCGAGCGCGTGCCTTGCTCGCACTTGCGGTTCCTCGGCGCCGCCCTGCGGCGGCACCTTGAGGAGTTTCCGTGGACGAGCGACGGCTTGTCTCGCATCGAGCGTGCGGTCCTGCGGTCCCTGCCGGCGGCCTTCCCGGAGATTTTCCAGGCGACCCGGGAGGATCCGGCCTATCTCGGAGATACGGTCCTGGCTTCGCACCTCGAGCGCATGCGGCGCGAAGGCCTGATCGAGAAGGACGGCGAGCAGTGGAGGGCGATCCGGCGGCCGGAGCGAAGGCGCGAGCCGCGCTGGCTGGGCGGCGTGCACGTGACGGAAGACTCGCCGTGGCGTTGGGACCTGCTGCGCGGCGCGATCCGCGCGGTGCGCTAGGGCTTCGGCTTCACTTCCTGGCAGGGCCCCAGCTGGCGGCCGTCGACCGTGAGGAGCGCCTCGTCGTCCTTGGTGTGCAAGCTGGCGCGCGCGCCGGTGTAGCGGGCACCGGACCCCGAAGTCGTCCTCTTCAGCTCGAAGGAATCGCTGGCGAGCCGCACCTGCGCGGTGTCGCCGGAGAAGGCGACCACCGCCAGGCGGCCGCCGTCGCACAGGTAGCTCACCTCGTGTGCGGTTGCGGGGGCGCCGGCGCAGCCGGCCAGAGCGAGGCAGAGCGCCATGCATCTAGTCATTCGAGAGCCATTGGTTCCACAGCCGGCGCGCCGGCTCGATCAGTTCGCCCGCGGTCAGTCCGACGGGTCCGGCGCCGGAGCGTACCAGCGCATCGGCCGCGGCGCCGTGCAGGTGGACTCCCAGCACGATGGCGGTTTCGCCGCTGTAACGCTGCGCGAGCAGCGCGCCGAGGATGCCGGCGAGCACGTCGCCCATGCCGGCGCTCGCCATGCCCGGGTTGCCGGTCGCGTTGACGAACCAGTGCCCGTCGCGCGCCGCGACCACGCTGCCGTTGCCCTTGAGGACCACGTGCGCGTTGAAGCTGCGGGCGAGCCTTTGCGCGGCGGCCAGCCGGTCGGCCTGCACGTCCGCGACGCTTGTGCCGAGCAGGCGCGCCGCCTCCGCCGGATGCGGCGTGAGCAGCGTGTCCGCGGTGCGGCGCGCGCAGCTGTCCTTGAGCGATCCGTTTTCAGAGAGGAGATTCAACGCATCCGCGTCGAGCACGCAGGGCATCTCGCTCGCCAGGACCGCGCCGACCAGCGTGGCGGCGTGCTCGCTCGCGCCGAGGCCGGGGCCGGCGACGACCGCGTCGAGGTCGAGGCCGAGGACGTCGTCGGCGTGGCGCAGCATCAGTTCCGGAGCGGCGAAGTCGACTTCGATGGCGTCTTTCTGCAGCAGTCCGGCGTAGACGCGCCCGGCGCCGAGCTTCAGCGCCGCGCGTCCGGCCAGCAGCGCGGCGCCCGTCATGCCGTGCGCCCCGCCGAGGACGCCGAGCGAGCCCGCCATGCCCTTGTGGAAGTTTGCCGGCCGCTTCCGCAGTACGCCCTTGAACAGCGCGGGCGCGGCGATCCAGGCGCTCGGCGCGAGGAGGGCCTTCACGTCGAGGTCGAGGTCCGCGACGGTCACCTCGCCGGCATGGTCCGGGCCGTCCAGCGTCAGCAAGCCGGGCTTGAGGGCGATGAAGGTGATGGTGTGGGTGGCGCGCACCGCGGCTCCCATCACCCGCCCGCTGTCCGAATGGATGCCGCTCGGCACGTCGAGCGCGAGGATCGGGCAGCGCTGCTTGTTGGCATATGCGACCAGCTTCGCGTAGTCACCCTCCACGGCCCGTGCCAGCCCAATCCCAAACAATCCATCCACTACCAGTCCCCAGGCCCTATCGGCCAACTCCTCCGCACGCTTCACGATGGAAACGCGGAAGAATCTCTTCTGGAGAATGTCGGCCGCGACAAGCGCATCGCCGCCGTTGTTGCCGGGGCCGGCGAGCACCAGGATGTCCTTGCCCTTGTCGCCGATCAGCCGCGCGGCCAGCTCGGCCGCAGCCGCGCCGGCGCGCTGCATGAGCGGCGGCTGCGAGCCGGCGGCGGCTTCTTCGATGCGCCGGATGTCGGCGCTCAGGTAGATCGGGCCCTGCATTACTCCATCTGATAGGTGATTGTGACCTGCATGCGACGCAGGCTCGCGCCGGGGAACCTGGCGCGCGCCTCGCCGAGGAAAGCCTTGGCTTCGGCCTCGGTCTTGCCGGCATAGACGGCGATGAAGCCGAACCTGCGCCGGACGTTGGTATAGGTCACCTTGTCGTGGAAGCCTTCGCACAGGTGCTGGTGCAGGAACACCTTGCGGGTCGGAAAGAGCTCCTGCGCCGCCACGCGCTCCGCGTCGGGAATCTTGCACAGCTCGCCGGTCTTCAGGATGACGGCGTAGAAATGCCGGGAGAAATCGCGCGCGCGGTCGAAGTTGAACTTGCTCGCGATGCGGAACGAGAGCTCGTTCGGCTTGAAGCGCTCGACGTCGAGGCAGGGCTGCTGCGGATCGGGGCACACCTCGCCCTGGTTGATGAACGTGTTCGCGCCCAGCGGATCGGGATCCTCGGCCTCCTCGCCCTTGGGCTGCGCCAGCGCCGGAGCCGCGTACAGCGCGGCGAGGACCAGAAGAACAGTCTTTTTCACCTTGCCCCCTCGCGCGGCGGGTAGCCGCCCGCCAGGCGCGCGATCAGGACGGCGATGAACAGCACCCCGACGACCATCTCGAACACGCACAGGATGCGCGCGATCGGGTGCACCGCCATCAGGTCGCTCATGCCGGTCGAGGTCAGCGTGACGAAGCTGAAGTACAGCATGGTGCTCGGCGGCACGACCGTGACGGGAATGCCGTTGAGGGCGAGCGCGCCGGGATGGAACCAGAGCAGGATGACATAGAAATACGTCCACAGGGCGCCCAGCATGAGGTATCCCGCCGCCGCCCCGTAGAGCTTGTCCATGGTCAGCACGTCGCGGCGCAGAGCGTAGGAGAGCAGGTAGCTGACGGTGATGAAGTAGAACGCCGCCGAGAAGGCGTTCGACAGGATTACCCAGCCGCGGACCTCGTAGACCTGCCCTACGACCATGCAGAGCGCAGCCGGCACGGCAAGCAGCACGCCGATAACCAGGCTGCCGAGCCCGCCGATGGCGGCGGCGCCGCTTACCAGCACCGTCAGGTTCAGGATGATGAGGACGATGCGGCCGTGCGGCGAGCCCTCAAGGAACGGCACCGACATCAGCACCAGGAGCAGGGCGCAAAAAAGGTAGAAGCAGCGCTGGTGGAGCGTGATGCTCAGGGTGTCGCGCGCCCTGCGCACGCGCGCCCTTATTTCTTCGTGACTCCTACGAGCGTGTCGGGCAACCACGTGGCGAGCTCCGGGAAGAGGGTGATCAGCGCGAT
>DASUZH010000290.1:0-5234 GCA_036376975.1 Burkholderiales bacterium
CGCATGGCGGCGCGGTGGCGTGGATGGAAATGCTCGAGGTCGACGCCGTTGTAGATGACGTGCAGTTTCTCGCGCCCGATGCGGAAGGCGCGCGCGATCTCTTCGCGCACCATCGCCGAGTTGCAGATCACGGCGCGCAGCCGCGGATGCTCGAACATCCGCTTCTCGGCGCCGCACACGTAGCGATGGTAGGGGTTGAGCGCCATGCCCAGGCGCTCGAGCGGCCCTGCCGCGGCACCGCGCAGCTCGAGCCAGCGCCGGTGCACGCCGTCGCCGGCGCGATATACGTCGCAGCCCGGGATGCGCTCGTGCGACTGCACGACGTCGAATCCCCCGCGCCGCCACGCCTTGCGCGCCGCGCGCGCGAACGACCAGTCGCGCCACAGGTTGCCGAGGTGGAACGGGTTGACCTTGAGCACGCGGCGCGCGCCCCAGCCCTTGTCCGAGCGGGCGATCAGCGTGACTTCAGTGCCTGCCCGCTCCAGCGCGGGCAGCGCCCGCGCCACGATGCGCTCGGCGCCGCCGAACGCGTTGTAGCGCTGGCGCACGATCGCCAGCCTCATGTGGAAGCTGCGCGAGCGCCTGCGCCGAGCAGCTCGCGCGCGGCGGCGTGCACGGCCTCCACCGGCAGCAGCGTCAGGCACTCGCTCAGCTTGCCGCCGCCGCAACCGTCCTGGCCGCAGGGCCGGCAGCTGTGCCCGCTTTGCACCACGCGGTGCGCGACGTTCCAGGGCCCCCACTCGCTCTCGCCGCTCGGGCCGAACAGCGCGACCGTCGGCACGCCCATCGCGGCGGCGAGGTGCATCGGCATCGAGTCGACGCCGACGAAGAGCCGCGCGCGCGCGGCGAGCGCGCCGAGCTGCTTGAGCGTGAGCTTGCCGGCGAGGTTGAGCGGCTTCGCCCGGCACCTGGCGAGGATCTCGTCGATCATCTGCGTCTCGTCGGGCGCTGCCGTGATCACCACGCGATGGCCGTCGGCCGCGAGGCGCTCGATCAGCTCGGCGTTCTTCTCCGCCGTCCAGCACTTGAAGCGCCAGCGCGATGCGGGATGAAAGTGGAGAAACGGTCCGCCGCCAAGCATGCCCTCGACGGCCTGCTCCGCCTGAGCGCCGGGCACGAATACCACGCCGCGCTCGTGCTGTCCCGGCTGCACGCCGATACGGCGCAGCGCATCCAGGTTCACTTCGACCATGTGGCGCCGCGGCACCAGCGGATAGAAATGCGTGAAGCTGCGCTGCCAGAACCCGCCTCGATCGGCCATCTTCGGCGCCACGCTGTAGCGCACGCCGAGCCAGCGCGCGAGCCATGCGCCGCGCGGCTGCTCGGACAGGTGCACGAGCAGGTCGTAGCCGCGCCCACGCAGCCTGCCGAAGAGATCCTTCTCCCGGAACAACCTGTCCACCGACCCGAGATCGCGCCACCGCCGTCCCACCGTGTGCAGCTGGGCGAGGGCCGGATGGCCTTCCAGCATCGGCGCGGTGTCGTCGTAGACCAGCGCGTCGACCTCCATCCCCGGTGCGTGCGCCTTCAGGACGCTCAGCACGGGCGCCGACAGCAGCACGTCGCCGTGGTGCCGCAGCTTCAGCACCAGCGCGCGCCGGCACTCTCCCAGCGGGACGGCGTCCTTCACCATCCCGCGAGTTTATAGGGACACGAAGAAACCCGTGTACTAGGGCACGTAGAGCTCCGCCGTGAGGCTCACCGTGGTGCCGGGCAGCGGATACACCGAGTAGCGGTCGGCTACGAACTGGCTGCGCGCCGAGTAGGTGTAGTAGTCCTGGTTGAAAAGGTTGTTCACGGCAAGCGAGAGCCGCCCCCACGAGAACCGCTGCGCGAGCTTGAGGTCGACCACCTCGTAGGCGGGGATCTGGCTCAGCGTGTTCGGCTCGTCGTTGTCGCGGTACTGCTCGCCGACCGCGGTAAGCGCGCCCGAGAGCCGCGTGCGCGGCGCGATGTCCCACCAGAACGCAAGGTTGAGCTTGTGCTCCGGCACCAGCGGCACCGTCTTGCCCGCGATCGGCATGTTGCTGCCGATCACGAAGGGCCCGCCCGGAATCGTGCCTTCGAGGAACTTCGCCTCGGTGTAGGCGTAGCCGGCGCTCAGCTGGAAGGTCTTCGACAGCTGGAACTTGCCGTCGAGCTCGACCCCCCGGCGCCGCGACGGCGGCAGGTTGGTATTGCCGACGCCCGTGGTGAACGGGTCGAGGTGGATCTCGTTGGTGACGTCGCTCTGGAAAAGCGCGACGCGCGCGAAGTGACCGCGCTGGCGCCATTCGACGCCCGCCTCGTAGGTCTCCGCCGTCTGCGGGCGCAGGACCTGGAACTGCGGCTCGAAGAACGCGTTCTGCTCGTAGATCTCCTCGGCATTGACGAAGCGGAAGCTGGTGCCGGCACGGCCGAACACCGACCAGTTGGCGCCGATGCCCTGGCGCAGGCCGATTTCCCACGCGTCCTCGCTTTGCGTCTCGTTGAAGGGCGCCGCGGCCAGGCAGGGCGGGAAGAAGCATCCGGGAGCGGTCGGGTCGGCGCTGTCCCGGCCGGCGTACTTCACGCGCTCGGTGCGGTAGCCGAGCGTGGCGATGGTCGAGCTGGTGAGCTGCACCAGGTCCTGCAGGTAGAAGCCGGTGCTCTCCTGCGTCACGTTGACCGTGTTGGTGGGCTGCTGCACGTTCTCCGGCCGGTCAGTCCGGCGCGAGTCGTACTCCCAGTCGTTCCAGTCGACGCCGAGCGTAAGGCTGTGGCGCACGGCGCCGGTCGAGAACGGCAGGCGCAGGCGCGGCGTGACCGAGTTGTACTTGAGGTCGTCCGCCCGGTAGGTCGGAAAAAAACCGCCCTGGTCGAAGTAGGAGCGCTGATCCTTGTCGCGATAGTCCAGGCCCACCGACAGCTCGGCGTCGCCGAAGCGCTGCGAATAAGTCATGCCCGCGCGCCTGCCGTTGCGGCTCGCATAGTCGAGCGGGGTCTGCGCGCCGCGCGGGTTGCTCTGGTACTCGTCGAGGCCGATGCTCGGCTGCACGATGCGGGCGCCCGGCAACCTGAGCTCCTGCTGGTCGACGCCGAAGCGGAAGTCGAGCGCGCCCTCGCCGAGCGCCCAGCGCAGGTTCACCGCCGCGTTGGCCTGCTCGTTGCGGTTGTTCGCGCGATAGCCCTCCGACTCGTAGCCGTAGAGCAGGGCATTGATGCCGAAGCGCTCGGTCGCGTAGTTGCCGTAGAGCTGGCCTTCCACGGTCTCGTAGCTGCCGACGCGTCCCATGGCTTCGAACAGGTTGCCCTGCTTGAGCGGCGAGCGCGTCACGATGTTGACCACGCCGGCCGAGGCGTTGTCGCCGTAGAGCACCGAGCCGGTGCCGCGCAGGATCTCGATGCGCTCGATCATCGGCAGCGGGATCGAGGCCCACTGCACGCCCGACAGGTCGAAGTCGTTCTGCCGCCGGCCGTCGATCAGGATCAGCGTGTTCTGCGCGCCGGTGGCGCCGTAGCCGCGCAGGTCGATGGTCGTAGCGGCGGCGTTGTTGCCGTAGAGATCCTTCATCGTGAAGCCGACCTGCTCGGAGAGCAACTCGGGCAGCGTTCGCGCGGCGCTGCGCGCGATGTCGTCCTGGGTCAGGACGGTGGTGCTCGCCGGCAACTTGCGCACGTCCTCGGGAAAACGCGTCGCGGTGACGACCACGGCGTCGTTCTGGGCGAAGCAAAGGGAAAAGCACAACCCGGCCAGCAGGCCGGAAACAGAGCGCAGCATAGAAGCCTCCCTGGCGTCATCCCCGACGCCGCAGCGGTTGGAAAAGGCTTCCCGGCCGGTCTCCGGACTCGCGAGCTGTTGTTCTTGGCGCCCGCCTTCCCGCGCTTGTGGCGCAGTGGCATGCAGGGCACCGTTGCTCGCTTACCGTTGCGGGGGCAGTACAGGCTTCGCACCTGTTTCCCGAACACCTGGAAGCGGCCGATATCATATCCGCATGCGGCTGGCGCTGCTTCTTCTGGTGGTTTCGTTCCATGCGGCGGCGCAAGTCGTCGTGCGCGACGATTACGGCAAGGACGTCAAGCTGGAAAAGCCCGCCGCGCGCATCGTCAGCCTGGCGCCTCACCTGACCGAGCTTCTCTATGCTGCCGGCGCCGGTCCGCGCCTGGTCGGCGCGGTCGAGTTCAGCGACTTCCCCGCCGCCGCGCGCGCGCTGCCCATCGTGGGAAGCGATGCGCGCATCGACCTGGAAGCCGTGCTCGCGCTGCGGCCCGAGCTGGTGGTGGCGTGGCCGAACGCCGGCAGCCTGCGCGCGGTGGAGCGCCTGGCCGAGCTCGGCTTGCCGGTATTTCGCTCCGAGCCGCGCGAGCTCGACGACGTGCCGCGCACGCTGCAGCGCCTCGGCCGGCTGGCGGGCAGCGAAGCCGTGGCCGATGGCGCGGCAGCGGCTTTCCGCGCCCGCGCCGCGAAGCTCGAGAAGCGCTACGCCGCGCAGCGCAGGGTGCGCGTCTTCTACCAGATCTGGGACCGGCCGCTGCTCACCGTGAACGGCGATCACATCATCAGCAAGGTGATCGCGCTTTGCGGCGGCGAGAACGTCTTCGCCGGCCTGCCGCTGCTGGTTCCCGAGGTCGGCCGCGAAGCGGTGCTGAGCGCCAACCCCGAGGTCATCGTGGCGAGCGGGTCCAACGACGCCCAGCCGCAGTGGCTCGAGGCATGGAAGGCCTATCCCGGGCTGCCTGCGGCCGCCCGCGGCAACCTCTACGCCATCCCGCCCGACCTCATCCAGCGGCAGACGCCCCGCATCCTGGACGGCGCCGAGCGCCTGTGCGGGATGCTGGAGGGCGTCCGCTCAAGGTCATGAAACACATGCAGAAACGCCCCTACCTTCTTGACGATGCTTGAAATTTGCAACATAGTGGGTGCGTGGAGGCGGAGTTCAACTCACTGGAAGCCAAGGTGGCGCAGTTCGTGTCGCTGTGCGAGCGGCTGCGCGCCGAGAATGTCGAGCTGAAGCGGGAGCTGGCCGCGGCGCGCACCAATGCGCGCCAGCTGCACGAGAAGATCGACGGCGCCAAGGCCCGCCTGGAAGGCCTGCTGTCCCGCATCCCCGGTTGACGGGCCCGAGCCGCATGCCCGAAGCCGCGAAGACTGTCGAAGTCAACCTGCTGGGTCGCACCTATCGCGTCGCCTGCGACGACCGCGAGCGCGAGGCGCTGATGCAGGCGGTCGCCTACCTCGACGGCAAGATGAACGAGATCCGCAAGGCGGGAAAAGT
>DASUZH010000291.1:0-6461 GCA_036376975.1 Burkholderiales bacterium
CTGGCCAGCTTCTACGCCGCCTGCGGCGTCGGCGCGCTGATCAACCTGGCGGTGGCGGAGTGGCTTTACCTACAGTCGGCGCCGTACTGGGCGGCCGGCGCCGCCGGCGCGGTGGTGGCGGCGGTCTGGAACTTCTTCACCACCGCTTCGGTAACCTGGGGCGGCCCGACCGCCGGCAAGGAATGAGCGACCGGCGCCACGCCGTCGCCGTCGCCGCCGCGCTGTTCGTCCTCTACGCGGCCACTGCGCCGCGCAGCGTGGCGCTCGAGGACGACGGCCTGTTCATCCTGTCGAGCTACTTCCTCGGCATCGAGCACCCGCCGGGCTTCCCGCTGCACACGCTGCTCGGCAAGCTCGCCACGCTGCTGCCGGTAGGCTCGGTTGCCTACCGCGTGCACCTGCTGAGCGCGCTGTTCGGCGCGCTTACCTGCGCCCTGGTCTGGCTGTGCGCGCGGCGCCTGGCCGAGGGCAGGCTGCCCGCCTACCTGGCGGCGCTCGGCCTCGGGCTGATGCCGGTGTTCTGGTCGCAGTCGGTGATCGCCGAGGTCTACACCCTCAACACTTTCTTCTTCGCCCTGCTGCTCTGGCTCGCGCTGCAGCCGGGCGTCGGCCGGCTGTACTGGATGGCCTTGCTGTTCGGCCTCAGCCTCAGCAACCACTGGCCGCTCACGCTGCTCGTCGCGCCGGCGTTCGCGGTGCGGCTCGGGCCGGCGCGCGCCGAGCTGCTGCGCCGCCTCGGCGCGCTGTCGTGGCTGCTGATCCTGGGCCTCGCGCCTTACGCGTGGATGGTGTACCGCTCCTGGCGCGCGCTGCCGGTCAGCTTCTACGGCCCGCTCGAGACGCTGCCCGAGATCTGGTTCTTCGTCAGCCGCAGCGGCTACGCCGGAATGGACCAGTCGCCCACCGGCGGCTGGCTCGACCGCCTGCAGCTGCTGCAGTTCTTCGGCGGGCAGCTCCTGCTGCAGCTAGCCGTCGCCGGCACTGCGCTCGCCGCGGCGGGCAGCGTGCTGCAGTGGCGCCTGCTCGGCGCGCGAATCGCCGGGTGCCTGACCGTCGCCTTCCTCATGCCGTCGGTGGTATTGATCTTCCTGCTGCGCTTCGACTATGACCTGCTGTCGGCGCACGTCTTCCATGTCTACCCGCTGCCGGCCTACGTCGTCGCCGCGCTGTGGATGGCGCTCGGCTTCGCCGCGCTGGCGCGGCGCTTCGCCCTGCGGCCGGCGCACGCCGCGCTCGCCGCGGCGGGGGTGCTCGGCCTGGTCGGCGCGGCGGGCGCGCGCAGCAACCTCGCTCCCGGCGGGGGATGGGCGGAGCGCTACTCGCGCGCCGTGCTCGCCACGCTGCCGCAAGGCGCGGTGGTGTTCCCGCAGGGCGATACCGACCTGCCGCCGATCGGCTACTTCCACCTGGTCGAGGACCTGCGGCCCGACGTGACGCTGTACGAGAAACAGGGGCTGATCTTCGGCAACCGCCTGTTCCACTTCCTGCGCACGAGCGACGCGCAGGCCAAGGCGCAGCTCGCCGCGTTCATCGCCAACGAGCGCGCGCCGATCGTCACCACCAACGGCCACTTCGACGGCTACGCGCGGCGCGACCGCTGGCTGCACGCCGAGATCGACAAGTCCGCGCGCGACCCGGCCGCGGTCACCGTCGACATCCCGGAGGAGGCGCTCGCCTTCCTCGAGCAGGACGTGCTCGCCGCCGGCGCGCCGCGCAACGCCTGGGTGGCGTACCACCAGGGCGAGCTGCGCCTGCGCTACGCCCAGCTGCTCGCGCTGCGGCTCGCGCCGGGGCAGCCGGCCGACGAGCGCAGCCGCCGCCACCTCGCCGCGCTGTCGGCGGATTTCTACGGCGCCCTCGGGCTCGCCGAAGGCATGCTGGGCAACGCCAGGGGCCACTCCGCGACAGCGGTCGAGGCGGCGCTCGAGCGCGCGCGCGAGCTGATGCCGCCCGACGCGCGCAAGCCGCATCGCGCGAAGTACTTCTACCTGCGCGCCGCGCTGCTCCTGAGCAAGGGCGACGCCGCCGGCGCCGCGCGCGAGATCGGGGCCTCGATCGCGGCCTGGCCGGCCGCCGCGAACCCGGCGTTCCGCGCGCACGAGAACCTGCGCCGCGCCGCGGGAGGCAACTAGTGCTCGCGCCCGAGCCCGGTTTCCACCCGCGCCGCGCCGACTGGCTCGCCGCCGCGGCGGTGTCCGCGGCGCTGTTCGTCCTCTACGCGCTTACCGCGCCGCGCACCGTCTCGGTCGAGGACGACGGGCTGTTCATCCTGTCGGCGTATTTCCTCGGCATCGACCACGCGCCCGGCTTCCCGCTGTTCGTGTGGCTCGGCAAGCTCGCCACGCTGCTGCCGGTCGGCTCGGTCGCCTACCGCGTGCACCTGCTGAGCGGGCTGTTCGGCGCGCTGGCCTGCGGCGCCGCCTGGCTGTGCGCGCGCGCCCTGACCGGCGCGCGGCTGCCGGCGTACGTCGCCGCGTTCACGCTGGGGCTTTCCCCGGTGTACTGGTCGCAGGCGATCATCGCCGAGGTCTACACGCTCAACGCGCTGCTGTTCCTCGGCCTGCTGTTCCTCGCGCTGCGCGCCGCGCAGGGCGCGCGCGTGCTGCCCTGGATGGCGTTCCTCTTCGGCCTCAGCCTGACCAACCACTGGCCGCTGATGCTGCTGGTCGCGCCGGGCTTCGCCATCCTGCTCTGGCCGCGCCTGCCCGAGATGCTGCGCCGCGCGCCGCTGCTGCTGGCGCTGTTCGCCGCCGGCCTGCTGCCCTACGCCTGGATGGTGTGGCGCTCGTGGCAGGAGCCGGTGATCAGCTACCTCGGACCGCTGGAGAGCTGGCGCGAGATCTGGCACATGCTGAGCCGCGGCCCGTACGCCGAGGTCGACCACAAGCTGTCGGCATCGTGGCTCGACCGCCTGGCCTACCTGCCGTTCGTCGGCCAGCAGCTGGTGGTGCAGCTCGCGCTGGTCGGCACGGCGCTCGCCGCGCTCGGCTGCGCGCTGCAGTGGCGCGCGCTCGGGCGGCGCACCGCAGCCGGCCTGCTGGTCGCGTTCCTCGGCCCGAGCCTCGGGCTGGTGGTGCTGCTCAACTTCGACTACGACAGCTTCCACAAGCACGTCTTCCACGTCTATCCGCTGCCGGCGTACGCTGTCGCCGCGCTGTGGGCGGGGCTCGGCTTCGCCTGGTGCGCGCAGCGCTACTTCCCGCGCCGCGCGCCGCTCGCGGCGGCCGCGCTGGCCGCGCTGATGCTGGCGTGGGGCGCGCGCGGCAACCTGCTGGCGGACTACGACTGGGCCGCGCGCTACGCGGGCACCATCCTGCGCGCGCTGCCGCAGGGCGCGCTGGTGTTCGTGCTGGGCGACGCCGACCTGCCGCCGATCGCCTACCTGCACATGATCGAGAACGTGCGGCCCGACATCACGCTGTTCCAGTCGAAGGGCATCGTGCTCGGCAACCGGCTGTTCCATCCGCTGCGCGCCGACGCGGCGTTGATGAAGGAGCGCGTCCGCAAGCTGGTCGACGACCATCCCGGCCCGGTGGTGTTCGTGATGGAGACGTACGGCGAGTACGCGGCGCGCGACCGCTGGCTGTACCTCGAGGTCGACCGCTCCTCGACCGATCCGCAGCAGGGGACGTTCGACATCCCGGAGGATTTCCGGCGCTTCTTCGAGGAGTCGGTGGTGCCGGGCGGGGAGACGAACGGCTGGGCGGCCTACTTCCGGGCCGAGCTGCGCACCCGCTACGCGACGATTCTCGGCCGCAGCCTGCCGCGCGACAAGCCGCCGGACGAGCGCATCCGGCGCCACCTCGAGCTGCTGGAGAAGGAGTTCTACGGCGCGCTCGGCCTCGCCGAAGGGCTGCTCGGCAACCGCGTCGGCGTGCCCTCGGTGGGGGTGATCGCCACCCTGCTCGACACGGCGCGCCGCGAGATGCCGGCGGACACGCCCAAGCACCAGGTGGCGCGCTACTTCTACGTGCGCGGCCTGTTGCGCGTCGCCATGAACGATCGCCCCGGGGCGATGGTCGACCTCAATACCGCGATCGACATCCTGCCGCTGCCGGACAGCCCGGCATTCGAGCTGGCCACCCGGCTGCACCGCGAGGCGAACGACCAGCGCGCGATCGACGCGCTGCAGCAGCGCGTCCGCCGGCGCAAGGGCTGAGCGATGGGGCGCGCCGCGCTCGGCGTGGCCTTCGCCCTTCCGGCGGCGCTGTGCGCGGCCTGGACGGTCGTCGCCGGCAAGGACGTCAACTGGGACCTGCTCAACTATCACTACTACCTGCCTTACGAGCTGCTCGGCGGCCGGCTGGCGCAGGATTTCTTCGCCGCGGCCGGCCAAAGCTACCTCAATCCGGTCGGCTACCTGCCGTTCTACCTGATGGTCTCGGCCGGCTGGCACAGCGTGGCCGCGTCGATCATCCTGGCCCTCGCGCACAGCCTCGCGTTGCCGCTTCTCTATCTCATCGCCTGGCGCCTGTTCGCCCACCTGCCGGCGCGCGAGCGCACGGTCCATGCCGTGCTCGGCACCGCGCTCGGCGCGGCGACCTCGGTGTGGTGGACGACCGTCGGCGGCTCGTTCCTCGACCCTCTGCTGGTGCCGCCGATGCTGGCGGGCCTGCTCCTGCTGCTCGACGCGGGCGAGCGCCCGCTGCGGCGCGCGGCCCTGGCCGGCGTCCTGTTCGGCGCGGCGGCGGCGCTGAAATACTCCAACGCGCTGTTCGCGCTCGCCGCGCTGCCGCTTGCCGTCGCGCTGCCCGGGCTGTCCGCACCGCAGCGGCTGCGCGCCGGGCTGGCGTACGCCGCCGGCGGCGCGGCGGCGGTGGCGCTCCTCGCCGGGCCCTGGCTCGCCGCGCTCTGGCGCGAATTCGGCAACCCGGTGTTCCCGCTCATGAACGGCTGGTTCCGCTCGCCCGACGCGCTGCCATTCAACCTGGCCGCGGTGCGCTTCGGGCCGGGCGGGCCGCTCGACTGGCTGGCGTTCCCGTTCCGCATGATCACCCTCGACCGCCAGCTCTACGTGGAAACTTTCGCGCCCGACGCGCGCTTCGCGGCGCTCGTGCTCGCCGGCGCGGCGCTCGCCGTACCGGCGCTGCGCAGCGCGGGGAGCGCGCGCGCGCTGCGCGCCGCGGACCGGCGCGTGCTCGCCTTCTTCGGCCTCGCGCTGCTCGCCTGGCTGGCGACCACGGCCAACGGCCGCTACGGCATGGTGGTGCTGCTGCTCGCCGGGGCCTGCCTGGCGCGCCTGGTAGAGCGCGTTCTGGCGCCTGGCGCGGCGCGCATCGTCCTTGGCGCACTGCTCGTGGTCCAGTTGGCGACCAGCGTGATGGCTTCGCCGCCGCGCTGGTTCCTGTCCGAGCCGTGGACCCGGCACTGGCTGCCTTACGGGCCGCCGGAGCGCGCGCTGCGCGAGCCCGCGCTCTACCTGAGCGTAGAGGTCCTCACGCCCTCGGCGGTGGCGCCGCTGCTGCATCCGCAATCGGCCTTCGTCAGCTTCAGCGGCCAGCTCAGCCTGCCGAGCGACGCGCCGCGCCTGGCGGCGCTGATCGAGCGCCATCGCGGACGGCTGCGCGTGCTCGGCCAGGACCTGCGCCTGGCCGACGCGAAGCTGCGGCGGCTGGGGCTGCGCGTCGACCCGGGCGACTGCTTCGTCATCGAGTGGCGGCGCGAGGCCGACGACGCGCTGTCGCGGGCGGCCAATCGCGTCACGCTCGGCTCCAGCGACGAGCCGCTGGCGCTGGCGAGCTGCGCGCTCGTGGCGGCGCCGCGCGATCCGGCCGACGTCGACGCCGAGCAGCAAGCGTCCGCGCTGTTCGATCGCATCGAGCGGGCTTGCCCGCGGGTGTTTCGCGGCCAGCAGGCCGTCACCGAGCCTCTCGGCGCCGGCTGGTCGCGATACTACGTCGGCCTCGATGCGCGCCTCGAGGCCATCGACGGCAAGATGGTGATGTACTACTTCCGCAGCCAGTTGCGCGTCGACGTCGGGTCATGCGCGGAGAATGCCAACCGATGAGCGAGCGCGACTACCACGATCATCATTACGAATCGGAAGCGGCGGCGATCCAGGGCACGCCGATCTTCACCCGCGTGCATGATCGCGGCGCGCGCGACTTCCTGCGCGCCACGGGCGCCGGCAAGCAGCATCGCATCCTCAGCCTGGGCTGCGGCGACGGCTCGATCGAGCGGCGCCTCGCGCCGCACGTCGGCGAGATCGTCGGCCTCGACGTTTCGAGCGTCGCGGTGGCGCAGGCGCAGGCCGCCGCCGCGGCGGCCGGCCTGCGCAACCTGTCCTTCGCCGTCGCCGACGCCGGCGGCCTGGGGCTCGACCGGCTCGGCCGCTTCGATGCCGTCGCCGCGTTCGCCTTCCTGCACCACATCGAGGACGCCGCGATCCGCGACACGCTCGCAGCGGCGCGCCGCGCGCTCGCGCCGGGCGGCGCGTTCTACTCGGTCGACCCGAGCCGGCG